>NZ_JBQYFW010000049.1:0-34580 GCF_056313565.1 Pseudomonas sp. 3B-A001-10F | reverse complement strand
TTGTACACGGATATCGCTATCAGGCTCACTCCTACAGTTGATTTGTGTTGTGCCAATAAAAAGGGCCATTCAATTTTCATCGAATGGCCCTTTTTTGTGCCTGCCGGAATTACTCGGCGATCTGCAACTTACGCGCCTCGGTATACACGTAACGCACCTTCTCGTACTCGAACGGCGAGTTCATCTGACCGTAGCGGAAGCTGGTCTGGTAGCGCTTGTCGACCGCGCGCAGGGCCCAGATTTCCGGGTGGTTGGAGCTGACTTCCGAGACGTTAAGGAAGTTGATCGCTGATTCGGCGGTGTAATCCACAGCAAGACCGGCGGTGTCGCGGATGTTCGACGGGCCGAGGATTGGCAACACGAAGTAGGCGCCGCCCGGTACACCGTAGAAGCCCAGGGTCTGGCCGAAGTCTTCGCTCTGGCGCGGCAGGCCCATGGCGGTCGCTGGGTCCCAAAGGCCGGCAATGCCGATGGTGGTGTTGAGCAGCAGGCGCGCGGTGGTTTCCATCGAGCGCTGACCTTTGAACTGCAACAGGCTGTTGACCAGGTTCGGCACGTCACCGAGGTTGTTGAAGAAGTTGCTTACCCCGGTACGCACAAAACTCGGTGTGATGTAGCGATAGCCATCGACCACCGGCAGGAACACCCATTGGTCGAAGCGGTAGTTGAAGTGGTAAACCCGGCGGTTCCACGACTCCAGCGGGTCGTAGACGTTCAGCGCGTTGAGCGTCGAACGCTCGAATTCGCGCTGATCCAGCCCCGGGTTGAACTTGAGTTTGGACAGCGGCTCTTTGAAGCCGTCGCTGTCGACGACGACCGGCGCGTTGGCTTTACTGTTGTCGGCCTGGGCCACGCCTGCGCAGAGGAGCGCTGCCATCAGCAGGAGATATTTAGCCACGGAAGAACTCCAGCATGGCGTCGCTGTTGACGCGGTAGTTAAGGTTGCCGCAATGGCCGCCCAGTGGATAAACGGTCAGGCGATCACCGAATGTTTTACGCAGGAAACCGAGGTCGCCCGGGCCCAGGATTACGTCGTCGGCGTTGTGCATCACGGCGATTTTCGGGCTGTCATGCAGGTAATCCTTCAGCGCATACAGACTGACCTGATCGATCAGTTGCAGCAGGCTGCCGCCGTCAGTGCGCGCACGCCACATCGGGATCACCTGTTCGGTCAGGTAGCAGTCGAAGTCGCACTGCAGCGCACGCTTGAGGAACGGCGTGAGGCTGGTGCCTTCGGTGATCGGGAATTTCGGCGGGGTGATCAGGCCGCGACGGTTGATCAGATCCGAGGTGAAGGCAATGTCGGCCGCCGAGAAGCGGAACGAGGTGCCAATCAACATCGCCATCTGTTCGTTGGTCAGGTGCTGCTTGGACTGCTGGAAGTCGTAGAGCAGTGCGTCGTTGAGGTCGATGTAGCCTTTCTGCTGGAAGTAGCGGGTCAGCTTCGACAGCACCAGTTCATAGAACGTGGTGCTGGTGTTGATGCCTTTCACCTCGGTTTGCACCAACTTGTCGAGGTTGGTCACCGAGGTGTAGAGGTTTACCGGCGGATTGAGCAGCAGGACTTTCTTGAAGTTGAAGCTGCGACGCGTCTCGTCCAGATGCGCTACGAAGGCGGCATCAAGGGCGCCGAGGCTGTAACCGGTCAGGTAATACTCGGTCACCGGCAGTTTCGGGTTCTGCGCGCGCACAGCCTGCATCACCCGGTACATGTCCTCAGCGTCTTCCTTGGTCACGCCCGGGGTGGCGAAACGGGAGGCGGCGCTGATGAAGTCGAAACTGGTTGGCGAAGACAGCTGCACGACGTGATAGCCGGCCTTGTAGTAGAGCTTTTTCAGGTATTCGTTGAGGGTGCTGTCATAACGCGCGCCGGTGCCGGCGATCAGGAAGATCAGCGGTGCCGGTTTGTCCTGGGTGGCGATGCGATAGGTGAGTTTTTTCACCGCCCAAAAGTTATCCGGCAGGATGAACTCTCGCTCCGGGCGCAACGTCAGGCTGCGGTCCGACTGATTGATGTCGTCGTCCAGCGGCAATTCCGGGCGCAAGTCCGGCGGCGTCGTGGCGATGGTCGCCTCGAACGGGTTGGTCAGGGGGTAGCCATAACTGGCGGCATCGATATCCACCGCCAGTGCGGACGCACTCAAAATAAGGCCGCTGAACAGCGCGGCGAAGCGCAAGGAACGGAGCATGACTAGATCCCTTAGAGGAAGGTGCCGAATGAAGTTCGCAGGCTATGACCACCGGGGTTGCGCCAAAGTGCCATGCTGCGGCACCAAACAGGCAGAATTCGGAGTAATAGTAGCTGGACGATACACTTTGCACGCCCTGAATGAACAGTTAACAGTTGTTAGTTCTTGCACACGGCTGGCGGCAGATTAAGCTGGCCGCCGATTTCCGAAGATTGGAGTGTTTCATGTCCCGCCGTTTGCCCGTGATTTTGCTGCTCGTTCTGTTGCCGTTGTGGCTGGCCGCCAGTTATGGCGCGCGTTATGGCTTTATGGAAGACGGAAAGTGGGTGGGCATCTGCGTCGACGAGGCCAGCCGCTGGGAATGTCAGGTGCGCTCGAACCTGGGCTGGATGATTCATTTCAAGGTGTTGGGCTGGACGGCGCTGGGTGCGGCGTTGATCGGTTTTGTCTTGCCGGGGCGGGCAGGGTGGTGGCTGGCGGTGCTGGCGCTGGTGTTTGGGGCGCCGGCGCTGGCGTTGTACAACACCACGTTGGCGGTGTTTGCGCTGGTGATTGCCGGGTTGCGTCTGGTCCGGGAGTCCCGCAGCGCCTGACAGTCAGTCTTCGCGAGCAAGCTCGCTCCCACATTTGGAATGCATTCTCCTGTGGGAGCGAGCTTGCTCGCGAAGAGGTCTTTAGCCTCGCTGAAAATCAGACCTTGCGAACGCGAAGGCAGCGCCACAAAGCAGCCACCATCAACACACTCACCAACGCCCAACCCCACGCCTGCTGATTCTGCAGGCCTTCCTGATACAACTGCGGCGCAATCCCCGCGCCGACAATAAACGTCAGCAGGGCAATTTCCCGACGCGGCACGCTCACCGGCCGGCACAGATAAACCAGCGCCGGCAGCACGAACGCCATGCTCGCAAAGCTGCGATAACGCGGATCGAAGACCATCTCGAGCATCATTACTGCTGCGGCAAAACCTGCCGCTGCGACCAGCCAGCCCGCGCGGCGCTCCAATAGATTGAACGCCCGCTCACGCCAGCCAGTACGGGCGCTCAACGTCAACGCAGCGTGCGCCAGAACCAACAGATTCAACACCGTCAGCAAGCCGACCCACAACCACTCACTGGCAAACCGCGTGGTTACCCGTGCGAGATCACCCCAGGCGCCAATCGAGCAAGCGGCGAGGGCGCCCAGCAGCGGCAACACCAACGCCGAGCGCGTAGTGCGGACGCGACCGCCAAGGATCAGCGTGCCAAGAAAAATCAAACCACCGACCGCCAGCCATTCCTTCCAATAGGGGACGTTGGTCACCGGCCCGGTCAGCACGCCCTTGTCCTGACGGTCGGCATCGAACAAGCCCCAATAGCCACCGACTGCGCCTTCACTGCCGCGCTTCCATGGCTGGTCAAACGCTTCGATCAGGTTGTAATGCCAGCCTTCCTTCTCGGCCATCGCGACAAAACCACGAATGAATTTGGCCTCATTGACCCGACTCGGCAGGGCGGTTTCGCGCTGACGGCCTTCGCTCGGCCAGCCGGTTTCGCCGATCATCACGTCCTTCGGTGCGAACTTATTGCCGAACACTTGGCGCACATCCGCGACGTGTTGCAGGGCGACATCGATGTTTGATGGATCATCTTCCCAGTACGGCAGCAAATGAATAGTCAGAAAGTCCACCGCTGGCGCGACTTCAGGATGCTTGAGCCAGAACTCCCAGACATCGGCGTACGTGACCGGTTGCTTGACCTGACTTTTGACCTTGTTGATCAATCGGGCCAGTTGCGCGCCGGTGACTTCCTTGCGCAGCAGCGCCTCGTTGCCGACGATCACTGCACTGACCACATCCGCGTTGGCGTTGGCCGATTTGATCAGCAGGTCGACTTCCTTTTCGGTGTCCACCGGGTTGCTGTTGACCCACGCGCCGATCATCAATTTCAAGCCGTGTTTGCGCGCCAGATCCGGCAGCGCCTCAAGGCCTGTCATGGAGTAAGTGCGTATGCACTCAAAGCGTGTCGCCAGCAATGCGAGATCGGCGTCCATGCGCTCAGGGCGCAGTTTGAACGGCACGTCGAACGGCGATTGGTCTTTATCGAACGGGGTGTAGGAGGCGCACTGCAATTTATGCGTCGGGGTCGCGGCGTCGGGCAGGATCACCGGTTGGCCGAGGCCGTACCAGAAGCCGCCGAGGGCAAACAGCCCCAGCAGGCAGGCGAAGAGATAAGGCAGAAAAGGGAAGCGGGAAGTCGCGGACATGGTCAGGCCGAGTGGCTGCAAAGCGACGCATGTTACCTGCATTTATAGAGGGGTTGGTGGCCCGCATGATTTTGACATGCAAAGTTCGGGCGGATTATTTGGCGTCATTTATATAGCCGCGATTAATGGCCTTGTGATGTCGTTTCTCGTTGTCTTGAGGTCGCTGGCAGAGCAGGTCGCGAGCGTCGTCAGGTTGATGATCAAAGCGTCAGCACTCCACTGATGTTCCAGCGAGTTTGCGGTCAGGCGTGATGGGGGCGCTGTGCACCATAACAATACGTTGACGTCGCCCGCCATCCGTCGGGCGCAGCATTTCGGGGAAGTAACGATGAAGATGCGACGACTTTTAGGCGCAGGTGCCGCACTGGCGCTGGCGATGAGTGCGACACTGGCCAGTGCGGAAACCAAGACCCTGAACATCGGTTACGTTGATGGCTGGTCCGACAGCGTGGCGACCACTCACGTGGCGGCCGAAGTGATCAAGCAGAAACTCGGCTACGACGTGAAACTGCAAGCCGTCGCCACCGGGATCATGTGGCAGGGCGTGGCCACCGGCAAACTCGACGCCATGCTCTCGGCCTGGCTGCCAGTGACCCACGGTGAATACTGGACGAAGAACAAGGATCAGGTCGTCGATTACGGCCCGAACTTCAAGGATGCGAAAATCGGCCTGATCGTGCCGGAGTATGTGAAAGCCAAGTCGATCGAAGACCTGAAAACCGATGACACCTTCAAAAACCGCATCGTCGGCATCGACGCCGGTTCAGGCGTCATGCTCAAGACTGATCAGGCGATCAAGGATTACGGCCTCGACAAGTATTCCCTCAAGGCCAGTTCCGGCGCCGGCATGATTGCCGAGCTGACCCGTGCCGAGAAGAAAAACGAGTCCATCGCGGTCACCGGTTGGGTGCCGCACTGGATGTTCGCCAAGTGGAAACTGCGCTTCCTCGATGACCCGAAAGGCGTCTACGGCGCAGCTGAAACCGTGAACAGCATCGGCAGCAAAGAACTGGCAACCAAAGCACCGGAAGTGGCCAAGTTCCTGAAGAACTTCCAGTGGGCGTCGAAAGACGAAATCGGCGAAGTCATGCTGGCGATTCAGGACGGTGCCAAACCTGAAGCCGCGGCCAAGGATTGGGTGGCCAAACACCCGGATCGCGTGGCTGACTGGACCAAATAACCGCCACACCGCCTAAACCTGTGGGAGCGAGCCTGCTCGCGAATGCGATCTGTCAGTTGATGCAAATATCGACTGATCCGACGCCTTCGCGAGCAAGCTCGCTCCCACAGTTGTTTTGTGTGTACCGGAAATTGGCAAAAGTGTCATGGCGTTCTACTACTAAGGTCGTCTGTTACCGCGCTCGCAGCCGCATACATTAGCTATGTTCCAACAATAATCTGTGCTGCGAGGATAAAAACAATGAACGACAGCATTTACCTCTCGATTCAAAACAGTCCCCGATTCAAGGAGCTGGTGCGAAAAAGGGAAAAGTTCGCCTGGATACTCTCGGCGATCATGCTCGGGCTTTACTCTGGCTTCATTCTTCTGATCGCTTACGGGCCGCATATTCTGGGCGCGAAACTCAGTCCTGAGTCCTCGATTACCTGGGGAATTCCAATCGGTGTTGGACTCATTCTTTCTGCATTCATCCTCACCGCTATCTACGTGCGCCGCGCCAATGGCGAGTTCGACGACCTGAACAATGCGATTCTCAAGGAGGCTCAGCAATGATCCGGCGTCTACTGGCTTTATTGAGTGTTGCGGCTTTCGCGCCGGGTGTCTGGGCGGCTGACGCGTTGACAGGTGAGGTGGCCAAACAGCCGCTGAACATTCCCGCGATCCTGATGTTCGTGGCGTTCGTCGGTGCGACGCTCTACATCACCTACTGGGCCTCGAAGAAAAACAACTCGGCGGCCGACTACTATGCAGCGGGCGGTAAGATCACCGGTTTCCAGAATGGTCTGGCGATCGCCGGTGACTACATGTCTGCGGCGTCCTTTCTGGGCATTTCCGCGCTGGTGTTTACCTCCGGCTACGATGGCCTGATCTATTCGATCGGCTTCCTGGTGGGCTGGCCGATCATTCTGTTCCTGATCGCCGAGCGCCTGCGTAACCTGGGTAAATACACCTTTGCCGACGTGGCGTCCTACCGCCTCGGGCAAACCCAGATCCGCACCCTGTCGGCCTGCGGTTCGCTGGTGGTGGTGGCGTTCTACCTGATCGCGCAAATGGTTGGTGCCGGCAAATTGATCCAGCTGTTGTTCGGCCTGGACTACCACGTTGCAGTGATTCTGGTCGGTGTGCTGATGTGCATGTACGTGCTGTTCGGCGGCATGCTGGCGACCACTTGGGTGCAGATCATCAAGGCTGTGCTGTTGCTGTCCGGTGCCTCGTTCATGGCGCTGATGGTAATGAAGCACGTAGGCTTCGACTTCAACACGCTGTTCTCCGAAGCGATCAAGGTTCACGCCAAAGGTGAAGCGATCATGAGCCCGGGCGGTCTGGTCAAAGATCCGATTTCGGCCTTCTCGCTGGGTCTGGCGCTGATGTTCGGTACGGCTGGCCTGCCACACATTCTGATGCGCTTCTTCACCGTGAGTGACGCAAAAGAAGCCCGCAAGAGTGTGCTCTATGCCACTGGCTTCATTGGCTACTTCTACATCCTGACCTTTATCATCGGCTTCGGCGCGATCCTGCTGGTCAGCACTAACCCGGCCTTCAAAGATGCGGCTGGCGCGCTGTTGGGCGGCAACAACATGGCGGCGGTGCACCTGGCCAACGCGGTCGGTGGCAGTATCTTCCTCGGCTTTATCTCGGCGGTGGCGTTCGCGACCATTCTGGCGGTTGTGGCCGGTCTGACTCTGGCCGGTGCTTCGGCTGTGTCTCACGACCTGTATGCCAGTGTGATCAAGAAGGGCAAGGCGAACGAGAAGGACGAGATTCGTGTCTCGAAGATCACCACCATTGCCTTGGCAGTGTTGGCGATTGGCTTGGGCATTCTGTTCGAAAGCCAGAACATTGCGTTCATGGTGGGCTTGGCGTTCTCGATCGCTGCCAGCTGTAACTTCCCGGTGCTGTTGCTTTCGATGTACTGGAAGAAGCTGACCACTCGGGGCGCGATGATTGGTGGCTGGTTGGGTCTGGTGAGTGCGGTGGGCTTGATGATCCTTGGCCCGACCATCTGGGTGCAGATTCTGCATCATGAGAAGGCGATCTTCCCTTACGAGTATCCGGCGTTGTTTTCGATGATCATTGCTTTTGTCGGGATCTGGTTCTTCTCGATTACTGACAAGTCGGCGGCTGCGGATAACGAGCGGGCGCTGTTCTTCCCGCAGTTTGTGCGTTCGCAGACTGGGTTGGGGGCGAGTGGGGCGGTTTCGCATTGATGGTTTGATGGTTTTGTAAATGTTGTGCTGAATGCCCCGGTTGAGAGATCGGGGCATTTTTATTGGGCGGTTATCGGACTTGGGAGTGTTTTTTGATTGGGTGTATATCCGTTGCTGCGGTGATGGCTTATTACGGTTTCGCCCTTACGGCGACTCACTTTTTTTCAAACGCCAAAAAAAGTAAGCAAAAAACGCTTGCTCCTACGTGCGGCCCGCTCGCTGGGGCTCGGGGTTCCTTCGCTGCGGGATCGATCCGGGCGCAGCGCCTACGGTTTGCTTCGCTGCACCTCCTTTCGCTGTGTTTGGCTGCGCCAAACGGTCGCTGCGCTCCCACGCCCGGATCAATCCCTCCGCTCAGCCTTCCGACGTCGCCTTACAGATCAAAAGCCGCAGCCGAGCTAACGCTCATCCTGTTGAGTGGTGAGGAGCAACAGCGTGTTCGGCTTTGGATTGGTGTTGGATTCACCCCTCACCCCAGCCCTCTCCCGAGGGAGAGGGAGCCGATGGTGGGCCTCTCAAAATTTGCGTTCAACTCGGACTTTCACGTCGGCGTAACTCTCCCAAACACCTCGGTCAGTCCCCTCTCCCTCTGGGAGAGGGTTAGGGTGAGGGGCTTTTGATCTGTTCCAGAATCTGAGTTCGACTCGGTATTTCAAGTCGGCGTAGCTCTCCCAAACACCTCAATCAGTCACCTCTCCCTCCGGTAGTGGAAGGAAATGGGGCTGATTTGGGTGCTTTTCAAAGCCTGAGTCCAACGCGGTATCGCACGTCGGCGTAGCTCTCCCAAACACCTCAATCAGTCACCTCTCCCTCCGGTAGTGGAAGGAAATGGGGCTGATTTGGGTGCTTTTCAAAGCCTGAGTTCAACGCGGTATCGCACGTCGGCGTAGCTCTCCCAAACACCTCAATCAGTCCCCTCTCCCTCTGGGAGAGGGCTAGGGTGAGGGGCTCTTGATCTGGCTCTTGATCTTGCTTCGGCTTTTGATCTTTTGCCCCATCGGCAGGCCGAGCGTAGGTGTTCATCCGGGGGTTAGGCGCGCAGCGCCGTTCGACGAAGTCGAACACATCGAGAGGAGGTGCAGCGAAGCAAACCGTAGGCGATGCCCCCGGATGGACACCGTAGCGAGGGAACACTGAGCCTCAGCGAAGTGCCGTACGCCAGGGGCAAAGCCTTTTGCTTACTTTTCGGCGTCTGGAAAAGTGAGTCGCTGTAAGAGCGAAACCGCCAGCGGCACCACCCGCAGCAACGGATATGCCCCCAATCCCAATCCCAATCCCAAAACCCCAAATCCCAGACAAAAAAAGGCCCCTATATAAATAGAGGCCGTTCCCGATACAACTTAAGACGTTATCGCAAGACAAATCTTATTTGCGGTCTTCCAGCTTGGTAATGTCACGCGACTCGTAGCCGGTGTACAACTGGCGCGGACGGCCAATCTTGTACGGGCTGGAGAGCATTTCTTTCCAGTGGGAGATCCAGCCAACAGTACGTGCCAGCGCGAAAATCACGGTGAACATGCTGGTTGGAATGCCGATCGCCTTGAGGATGATCCCCGAGTAGAAGTCGACGTTCGGGTACAGCGAGCGTTCGATGAAGTATGGGTCGGTCAGCGCGATCTCTTCCAGGCGCATGGCCAGTTCGAGTTGCGGATCGTTGTTGATGCCCAGTTCCTTCAGTACTTCGTCGCAGGTCTGCTTCATCACAGTCGCGCGAGGGTCGCGGTTCTTGTAAACGCGGTGACCGAAGCCCATCAGTTTGAACGGATCGTTCTTGTCCTTGGCCTTGGCGATGAACTTGTCGATGTTCGAAACATCGCCAATCTCGTCAAGCATGGTCAATACGGCTTCGTTCGCACCGCCGTGGGCAGGGCCCCACAGTGCGGCGATACCGGCGGCGATACAGGCGAACGGGTTGGCACCCGAGGAGCCGGCCAGACGCACGGTGGAAGTCGAGGCGTTCTGCTCGTGGTCGGCGTGGAGGATGAAAATCCGGTCCATGGCCTTGGCGAGCACCGGGCTGATCGGTTTGATCTCGCACGGGGTGTTGAACATCATGTGCAGGAAGTTTTCCGCGTACGTCAGGTCGTTGCGCGGGTACATCATGGGCTGGCCCATGGAGTACTTGTAAACCATCGCTGCCAGGGTCGGCATCTTGGCAACCAGACGGATCGCGGAAATTTCGCGATGCTGCGGGTTATTGATGTCCAGGGAGTCGTGGTAGAAGGCCGAGAGGGCGCCGACTACACCGCACATGACGGCCATCGGGTGGGCGTCGCGACGGAAACCGTTGAAGAAGGTTTTCAACTGCTCGTGAACCATCGTGTGGTTTTTCACGGTGCTGACGAACTGGGCCTTCTGTTCTGCGGTCGGCAGTTCGCCGTTGAGCAGCAGGTAGCAGGTTTCCAGGTAGTCCGACTTTTCAGCCAGTTGTTCGATCGGGTAGCCGCGGTGCAACAGAATGCCGTTGTCGCCGTCGATATAGGTAATCTTCGACTCGCACGAGGCGGTCGACATGAAGCCTGGGTCGAAAGTGAAGCGGCCCGTGGCCGTCAGGCCCCGAACATCGATTACATCGGGACCAACGGTGCCGGTTAAAATGGGCAGCTCGACGGGGGCTGCGCCCTCGATGATCAACTGCGCTTTTTTGTCAGCCATGTGGCCTCCTATTTATGCTTGAACCATCAGACAGACCCCCCACGCAGGGCCCGCACCACTATAGTGAGATAAATTCGAATGTCAATTTGCCTAAAGTCTTGCTCCAGAAGGCTTTAAGCGCACTTTTTCCTCGAAATTGACTGCCATTTACGCCTTTTATACGACTTGTGCAATCAGCTATTTGGGGTAGGTGATTGCGTTGTCATTAGTAGCCTAACTGTCTATACTCGGCCACCGACCGCCAAGGGCTTTTGGGCTTGCTTTCATTGGGGGTCGCATCCCTGGGTGGTGGTTACCTGACCAGTGCACTCCCCAACAACTTTGCCCTGATTGTTAGGGGCTCTTCAGTGTGAAAAAAAAGCCGTGAAAAGCCAACGACCTGTAAACCTAGACCTAAGGACCATCAAACTCCCAGTCACTGCTTACACGTCCATTCTTCACCGTATCTCCGGTGTCATCCTCTTCGTGTGCCTTGCCATCATGCTTTATGCATTGGACAAGTCGCTCAGCTCCGAGGAAGGCTTCGGTCAGGTGAAAGCGTGTCTGACCAGTCCGCTAGCCAAGCTAGTGATTTGGGGCATCCTGTCCGCTCTGCTGTATCACCTGGTAGCCGGTGTGCGCCATTTGATCATGGACATGGGCATCGGTGAGACGCTGGAAGGCGGCAAGCTGGGCTCGAAAATCGTTATCGCCGTTTCCGTGGTGGTAATCGTTCTGGCAGGAGTTTGGATATGGTAACTAACGTCACGAACCTGTCGCGTTCGGGCCTCTATGACTGGATGGCGCAACGTGTGTCTGCGGTCGTTCTCGCGGCTTACTTCATCTTTCTGATCGGATACGTCGTGGCCCACCCTGGCCTCGAGTATGCCCAGTGGCATGAACTGTTCGCCCACAACGGGATGCGTATTTTCAGCCTCCTGGCCCTTGTTGCTCTCGGCGCTCACGCCTGGGTCGGCATGTGGACCATCGCGACTGACTACCTGACGCCGATGGCGTTCGGCAAGTCCGCAACGGCGATACGTTTCCTTTTCCAGGCAGTATGCGGCGTTGCGATGTTCGCTTACTTCGTCTGGGGTGTGCAGATTCTCTGGGGTATCTGAGTCATGGCTAACATTCCAACGATTTCTTTCGACGCCATCATTATTGGTGGTGGCGGTGCCGGCATGCGCGCTGCGCTGCAACTGGCACAGGGCGGTCACAAGACTGCCGTGATCACCAAGGTTTTCCCGACCCGTTCGCACACTGTATCCGCTCAAGGCGGCATCACGTGCGCGATCGCGTCTGCTGACCCGAACGATGACTGGCGCTGGCACATGTACGATACCGTCAAGGGCTCCGACTACATCGGTGACCAGGACGCTATTGAATACATGTGTCAGGAAGGCCCGGCCGCGGTTTTCGAGCTGGACCACATGGGTCTGCCGTTCTCGCGTACCGAACAAGGCCGTATCTACCAGCGTCCGTTCGGTGGTCAGTCCAAGGACTACGGTAAAGGCGGCCAGGCTGCGCGTACTTGCGCGGCTTCCGACCGTACCGGTCACGCCCTGCTGCACACCCTTTATCAGGGCAACCTGAAAGCCGGTACCACGTTCCTGAACGAGTACTACGCTGTCGACCTGGTGAAGAACCAGGAAGGCGATTTCGTCGGTGTGATCGCGATCTGCATCGAAACTGGCGAAACTTCCTACATCCGCGCCAAAGCCACCGTATTGGCTACCGGCGGTGCAGGTCGTATCTACGCTTCCACCACCAACGCCCTGATCAACACCGGTGACGGCGTCGGCATGGCTCTGCGTGCTGGCGTACCGGTACAAGACATCGAAATGTGGCAGTTCCACCCGACCGGCATCGCCGGTGCCGGTGTACTGGTTACAGAAGGTTGCCGTGGTGAAGGTGGTTACCTGATCAACAAGCACGGCGAGCGTTTCATGGAGCGTTATGCTCCGAACGCCAAAGACCTTGCCGGTCGTGACGTGGTTGCTCGCTCGATGGTTAAAGAAATCATCGCCGGCAACGGTTGCGGTCCGAATGGCGACCACGTGATGCTCAAACTCGACCACTTGGGCGAGGAAGTGCTGCACAGCCGTCTGCCAGGCATCTGCGAACTGTCGAAGACTTTCGCCCACGTTGACCCGGTTGTTGCGCCGGTTCCGGTTGTTCCGACTTGCCACTATATGATGGGCGGCGTTGCCACCAACATCCATGGTCAGGCGATCACCCAGAACGCCGATGGCGTGGATCAGATCATTCCTGGTCTGTTCGCGGTAGGTGAAGTGGCTTGCGTATCGGTTCACGGTGCCAACCGTCTGGGCGGCAACTCGCTGCTCGACCTGGTGGTATTCGGCCGCGCTGCCGGCCTGCACCTGGAAAAAGCCCTGACCGACGGCATCGAATACGACGACGCTACCGAAGCCGATATCGAAGCTGCCCTGTCGCGCCTGAACGCACTGAACAACCGTACTGACGGCGAAGACGTCGCTACCCTGCGTCGCGAGCTGCAGAGCTGCATGCAGAACTACTTCGGTGTATTCCGTACTGGCGAATACATGCAGAAGGGTATCGCTCAGCTGGCCGATCTGCGCAAGCGTATCGCCAACGTGAAGATCAACGATAAGTCGCAGGCGTTCAACACTGCACGTATCGAAGCGCTGGAACTGCAAAACCTGCTGGAAGTGGCTGAAGCTACCGCCATCGCGGCCGAAGTACGTAAAGAGTCCCGCGGTGCTCACGCCCGTGAAGACTTTGAAGATCGTGATGACGAAAACTGGCTGTGCCACACCCTGTACTTCCCGGGTGACAAGCGCGTCACCAAGCGTGCCGTGAACTTCTCGCCGAAGACTGTTCCGACTTTCGAACCTAAAGTCCGGACTTATTAAGGGTGACCGCCATGTTGAATGTCAGTGTTTATCGCTACAACCCTGATCAGGACGCTGCGCCGTTCATGCAGGAATTCCAGGTCGATACCGGTGGTAAAGACCTGATGGTGCTGGACGTGCTGGCCCTGATCAAAGAGCAGGACGAGGGTTTCTCCTATCGTCGCTCTTGCCGTGAAGGCGTCTGCGGCTCCGACGGCATGAACATCAACGGTAAAAACGGTCTGGCGTGCATCACGCCGCTGTCCGCCGTTGTAAAAGGTAACAAGCTGATCGTTCGTCCGCTGCCAGGTTTGCCGGTTATCCGTGACCTGGTCGTCGATATGAGCATCTTCTACAAGCAATACGAGAAGGTGAAGCCTTACCTGCAGAACGACACGCCGGCTCCGGCCATCGAGCGTCTGCAGTCGCCAGAAGAGCGTGAAAAACTCGACGGTCTGTACGAGTGCATCCTGTGCGCTTGCTGCTCGACCTCTTGCCCGTCCTTCTGGTGGAACCCGGACAAGTTCCTGGGTCCAGCTGCGCTGCTGCAAGCTTATCGCTTCCTGGCAGACAGCCGTGACACCAAGACCAACGAGCGTCTGGCTTCGCTCGATGACCCGTTCAGCGTCTTCCGCTGCCGGGGCATCATGAACTGCGTCAACGTATGTCCGAAAGGCCTGAACCCGACTAAGGCCATCGGTCACATCCGTAACATGCTGCTTTCGAGCGGCGTGTGATTCAGCTGCTGTAACCGCTGTACCGTAGAGGCTGTGGCGCGGGCTTCAACCCGCGTCATGGCTATAACCAGAGTAGTAGCCACAAGCTGCCGCTCTTATTTTGAAGAAATGAGACAAGCAGGGGCATCCGGGCTGGTACCCGGACTATCAGTGTGATCCTAAGTGGCTTGTTTTAGTCGCTGCATTCGGACTTCTGCAAGTTTGCTCGGTGTCGACATCGATGGTGTTCCCCTAACCGAGGGTGACCAAGCATGCAAGAAAGCGTGATGCAGCGCATGTGGAACAGCGCCTACCTTTCAGGTGGAAACGCTGCCTATGTGGAAGAGCTTTATGAGCTCTACCTGCACGACCCTAACGCTGTGCCAGAAGAGTGGCGCACCTACTTTCAGAAGTTGCCTGCCGACGGCAACTCTGCCACTGATGTTTCGCACTCCACGATTCGCGATCATTTCGTGCTGCTGGCAAAGAACCAGCGCCGCGCCCAACCGGTTTCCGCCGGCAGCGTGAGCAGTGAGCACGAGAAGAAGCAAGTTGAAGTGTTGCGATTGATCCAGGCCTACCGTATGCGTGGCCACCAGGCAGCCCAGCTTGACCCGCTGGGGCTGTGGCAGCGTCCTGCACCTGCAGACCTGTCGATCAATCATTACGGCTTGACCAATGCCGATCTTGATACGACCTTCCGTGCCGGCGACCTGTTCATCGGCAAAGAGGAAGCGAGCCTACGCGAAATTCACGAAGCGTTGCAGCAGACATATTGCCGCACCATCGGCGCTGAATTTACGCACATCACCGATTCCGAGCAGCGCCAGTGGTTCCAGCAGCGTCTGGAAAGCGTGCGTGGTCGTCCGACGTACTCCGCCGACATCAAGAGCCACCTGCTTGAGCGCGTAACCGCCGGTGAAGGCCTGGAAAAATACCTGGGCACCAAATACCCGGGCACCAAGCGTTTCGGTCTGGAAGGCGGCGAAAGCCTGATTCCGATGCTCGACGAACTGATCCAGCGTTCCGGTTCCTACGGCACCAAGGAAGTCGTCATCGGCATGGCCCACCGTGGCCGTCTGAACGTGCTGGTCAACACCTTCGGCAAGAACCCGCGCGAGCTGTTCGACGAGTTCGAAGGCAAGAAGAAGGTCGAGCTGGGTTCCGGTGACGTTAAGTATCACCAGGGCTTCTCGTCCAACGTGATGACCGCCGGCGGTGAAGTTCACCTGGCCATGGCGTTCAACCCGTCCCACCTGGAAATCGTTTCCCCGGTGGTCGAAGGTTCGGTGCGCGCCCGTCAGGATCGTCGTAATGACGCTACTGGCGAGAAGGTTCTGCCGATCTCCATCCACGGTGACGCTGCATTCGCAGGTCAGGGCGTGGTCATGGAAACCTTCCAGATGTCGCAGACCCGCGGTTTCAAGACCGGCGGTACCGTGCACATCGTGATCAACAACCAGGTCGGTTTCACCATCAGCAACCCGCTGGACTCGCGCTCCACCGAGTACGCCACCGACGTCGCGAAGATGATCCAGGCGCCGATCCTCCATGTGAATGGTGATGATCCGGAAGCCGTATTGTTCGTGACACAGTTGGCCATCGACTACCGCATGCAGTTCAAGCGTGACGTGGTGATCGACCTGGTCTGCTACCGTCGTCGCGGCCACAACGAAGCTGACGAGCCTAGCGGCACCCAGCCTCTGATGTATCAGCAGATCACCAAACAGCGCACCACCCGTGAGCTGTACGCTGATCGTCTGACCCAGGGCGGTGTGCTGGACGCAGAGCGTGTTCAGGCGAAAGTCGATGAATACCGCAACGCGCTGGACAACGGTCTGCACGTAGTGAAATCGCTGGTCAAAGAGCCGAACAAAGAGCTGTTCGTGGACTGGCGTCCGTATCTGGGCCACGCCTGGACTGCGCGTCACGACACTCGCTTTGATCTGAAGACCCTGCAAGAACTGTCCGCCAAGCTGCTGGAAATTCCGGAAGGCTTCGTGGTTCAGCGTCAGGTCTCGAAGATCTACGAAGACCGTCAGAAGATGCAAGCCGGCGGCCTGCCGATCAACTGGGGTTACGCCGAAACCATGGCGTACGCGACCCTGGCGTTCGAAGGTCACCCGATCCGTATGACCGGTCAGGACATCGGCCGCGGTACGTTCTCGCACCGTCACGCTGTGCTGCACAACCAGAAAGACGCGGGCACCTACATTCCGCTGCAGCACCTGTACGACGGTCAGCCACGCTTTGACCTGTACGACTCGTTCCTGTCGGAAGAAGCGGTACTGGCGTTCGAATACGGTTACTCGACCACCACGCCGGATGCGCTGGTGATCTGGGAAGCCCAGTTCGGCGACTTCGCCAACGGTGCACAGGTTGTAATCGACCAGTTCATCACCAGCGGCGAGCACAAGTGGGGCCGTCTCTGCGGTCTGACCATGTTGCTGCCACACGGTTACGAAGGTCAGGGCCCTGAGCACAGCTCGGCACGTCTTGAGCGTTACCTGCAATTGTGCGCCGAGCACAACATTCAGGTTGCCGTACCGACTACGCCAGCACAGATCTACCACTTGCTGCGTCGTCAGGTGATTCGTCCGCTGCGTAAGCCGTTGATCGTGCTGACGCCGAAGTCGCTGCTGCGCCACAAGCTGGCCATCTCGACCCTGGAAGATCTGGCCGAAGGTTCGTTCCAGACCGTGATCCCGGAAATCGATGCACTGGACCCGAAAAAGGTCGAGCGCGTTGTTCTGTGTAGCGGCAAGGTCTACTACGACCTGCTGGAAAAACGCCGTGCCGAAGGCCGTGAAGATATCGCCATCGTGCGTATCGAGCAGCTGTACCCATTCCCTGAGGACGACTTGAAAGAAGTCCTGGCTCCATACACCAACGTCAAAAATGCCGTTTGGTGTCAGGAAGAGCCGATGAACCAGGGCGCCTGGTACTGCAGCCAGCACCACTTGCGTCGCAGCATCGGTAACCTCGACAAGTCTCTCGTACTTGAGTACGCGGGCCGTGAGGCTTCTGCTGCCCCAGCTTGTGGTTACGCATCGATGCACGCCGAGCAGCAGGAAAAACTCCTGCAAGACGCGTTTACCATTTAACGCCTTCGCGCACCTGAAACCGAATTTAAGGAACCACAGATAATGGCTATCGAGATCAAAGCCCCCACTTTCCCGGAATCGGTTGCCGATGGCACCGTTGCCACCTGGCACAAACAACCGGGCGACGCTGTCAAGCGCGACGACCTGATCGTCGACATCGAAACCGACAAAGTCGTACTGGAAGTTCTGGCTACCGCTGATGGCGTGCTGGGCGCAATCGTCAAGAACGAAGGCGACACCGTTCTGTCCGACGAAGTGCTGGGCTCCATCGAAGCGGGCGGCGCTGCTGCCGCTGCCCCAGCCGCCGCTGCTGCTCCGGCCGCTGCTGCCGCTGCACCGGCTGCCGCCGAAGGCGAAGACGATCCTGTTGCTGCACCGGCTGCTCGCAAGCTGGCTGAAGAAAACGGCATCAACATCGCTTCCGTTGCCGGCACCGGCAAGGGCGGTCGTGTGACCAAGGAAGACGTGGTTGCTGCTGTTGCTGCCAAGAAAGCCGCTCCGGCTGCCGCGCCTGCCAAGGCTGCTGCGCCTTCGGCTGCTGCTCCTGTGTTCGCCGCTGGCGACCGCATCGAGAAGCGCGTACCGATGACCCGTGTTCGTGCCACCGTGGCCAAGCGTCTGGTTGAAGCACAGTCGAACATGGCGATGCTGACCACTTTCAACGAAGTCGACATGACTGAAGTCATGGCCCTGCGTTCGAAGTACAAGGACCTGTTCGAGAAGTCCCACAACGGCGTACGCCTGGGCTTCATGTCGTTCTTCGTGAAAGCGGCCACCGAAGCGCTGAAACGCTTCCCGGCTGTCAACGCGTCGATCGACGGCGGCGACATCGTTTACCACGGCTACGCGGACATCGGCGTTGCCGTTTCCAGCGACCGTGGCCTGGTGGTTCCGGTTCTGCGTAACGCCGAGCTGATGAGCCTGGCTGAAATTGAAGGCGGCATCGCCACCTTCGGCAAGAAAGCCCGTGACGGCAAACTGTCGATGGACGAGATGACCGGTGGTACCTTCACCATCACCAACGGTGGTACCTTCGGTTCGATGATGTCGACCCCGATCGTCAACCCGCCGCAGGCAGCGATTCTGGGCATGCACAACATCATCCAGCGTCCTATGGCCATCAATGGTCAGGTCGTTATCCGTCCGATGATGTACCTGGCACTGTCCTACGATCACCGTCTGATCGATGGCAAAGAAGCTGTGACTTTCCTGGTGACCATCAAGAACCTGCTGGAAGATCCGGCTCGTCTGTTGCTGGATATTTGATAGAAGCAGCTGCAAGTCTCAAGCTGCAAGCTGCGAGTAACCGCAGTTTGGCTTGAGGCTTGCGGCTTCACGCTTGCTGCAAAAAAGAGGATTTTTGAATGTCGCAGAAATTTGACGTAGTAGTGATCGGTGCTGGCCCTGGTGGCTACGTGGCTGCCATCAAGGCGGCGCAGCTGGGTCTGACCACTGCCTGCATCGAGAAGTACACCGACGCTGAAGGCAAGCAAGCCCTGGGCGGCACCTGCCTGAACGTGGGCTGCATTCCTTCCAAGGCGCTGCTCGACAGTTCCTGGAAATACAAGGAAGCGAAAGAAAGCTTCAACGTTCACGGTATCTCGACTGGCGAAGTCAAAATGGACGTCGCTGCGATGGTTGGCCGCAAGGCTGGCATCGTCAAGAACCTGACCGGCGGCGTTGCCACCTTGTTCAAGGCCAACGGCGTTACTTCGATCCAGGGCCACGGCAAACTGCTGGCTGGCAAGAAAGTCGAAGTCACCAAGCCAGACGGCTCGGTTGAAGTCATCGAAGCTGAAAACGTCATTCTGGCTCCAGGCTCGCGTCCGATCGACATTCCACCGGCTCCGGTTGATCAGAAAGTCATCGTTGATTCGACTGGCGCTCTGGAATTCCAGTCCGTACCTAAGCGTCTGGGCGTGATCGGCGCTGGCGTGATCGGTCTGGAATTGGGTTCGGTCTGGTCGCGTCTGGGCTCCGAAGTCGTTGTTCTGGAAGCACTGGACACCTTCCTGATGGCAGCGGACACCGCTGTTTCCAAGGAAGCGCTGAAAACCCTGACCAAACAAGGTCTGGACATCAAACTGGGCGCTCGCGTAACCGGCTCGAAAGTGAACGGCGACGAAGTCGTTGTGAACTACACCGATGCCAACGGCGAACAGACCATCACTTTCGACAAGCTGATCGTAGCCGTTGGTCGCCGTCCGGTGACCACTGATCTGCTGGCTGCCGACAGCGGCGTGACCCTCGACGAGCGCGGTTTCGTGCACGTTGACGATCACTGCGCGACCACCGTACCGGGCGTTTTCGCCATCGGTGACGTGGTTCGCGGCATGATGCTGGCTCACAAAGCTTCGGAAGAAGGCATCATGGTTGTCGAGCGCATCAAGGGCCACAAAGCCCAGATGAACTATGACCTGATCCCTTCGGTTATTTATACTCACCCGGAAATCGCGTGGGTTGGCAAAACCGAGCAGGCCTTGAAAGCTGAAGGCGTTGAAGTTAACGTCGGCACCTTCCCGTTCGCCGCTTCCGGCCGTGCCATGGCCGCCAACGATACCGGTGGTTTCGTCAAGGTCATCGCTGATGCCAAGACTGACCGCGTATTGGGCGTGCACGTGATTGGCCCGAGCGCTGCAGAACTGGTTCAGCAGGGCGCGATCGGTATGGAATTCGGCACCAGCGCTGAAGACCTGGGCATGATGGTTTTCTCCCATCCGACCCTGTCTGAAGCCTTGCACGAAGCTGCTCTGGCTGTGAATGGCGGTGCCATCCACATTGCCAACCGCAAGAAGCGTTAAGACACAATAAGAAACCACGGCGGTAACGGCCCGTCGTGAGCCTTGCGAGCAAGTCTCACCGCGGAATGTCCGCTGGACGCAGTCTTGCGTAGCTCAGCTACGCAAGCAGCAGTCACAGGTGGCGCGGCACTCAAACGAGCGCAGCGCCGAATGCGCAGTACCTAACGAAGACGGTAAAAAGCATGAATCTTCACGAGTATCAGGGTAAGCAGCTGTTCGCTGAATACGGCCTGCCAGTTTCCACTGGTTACGCAGTAGACACCCCGGAAGCAGCAGCAGAAGCTTGCGACAAAATCGGCGGCAGCGAGTGGGTTGTCAAAGCCCAGGTCCACGCCGGTGGTCGCGGTAAAGCGGGCGGCGTTAAGCTGGTTCGCAGCAAAGAAGACGCCAAAGCCTTCGCACAGCAGTGGCTGGGCAAGCGTCTGGTGACTTACCAGACTGATGCCAATGGCCAGCCAGTCACCAAGATCCTGGTTGAATCGTGCACTGATATCGCTAAAGAGCTGTACCTGGGCGCTGTCGTTGACCGTTCGAGCCGTCGCATCGTGTTCATGGCTTCCACCGAAGGTGGCGTGGACATCGAGAAAATCGCTCACGACACTCCAGAAAAAATTCTCAAGGCCACTATCGATCCACTGGTTGGCGCTCAGCCATTCCAGGGTCGCGAGCTGGCATTCCAGCTGGGTCTGGAAGGCAAGCAGGTTGCTCAGTTCGCCAAGATCTTCGTAGGTCTGGCCAAACTGTTCAAGGATCACGACCTGGCTCTGCTGGAAGTGAACCCGCTGGTGATCAAGGCTGACGGCGATCTGCACTGCCTGGACGCCAAGATCAACATCGACGCCAACGCCATGTACCGTCAGCCTAAGCTGAAGACTTTCCACGATCCGTCGCAAGACGATCCGCGCGAAGCGCACGCTGCCAAGTTCGAACTGAACTACGTAGCACTGGAAGGCAACATCGGCTGCATGGTCAACGGTGCTGGCCTGGCCATGGGTACCATGGACATCGTCAACCTGCATGGCGGCAAGCCAGCCAACTTCCTCGACGTAGGTGGTGGCGCTACCAAGGAACGCGTAACTGAAGCGTTCAAGATCATTCTGTCCGACACCAACGTCGCTGCAGTACTGGTCAACATCTTCGGCGGCATCGTTCGCTGCGACATGATTGCCGAAGGCATCATCGGCGCTGTGAAAGAAGTCGGCGTGAAAATCCCGGTTGTTGTTCGCCTTGAAGGCAACAACGCTGAGCTGGGCGCTAAAGTACTGGCAGAAAGCGGTTTGAACATCATCGCTGCTACCAGCCTGACCGACGCTGCTCAACAAGTTGTCAAAGCTGCGGAGGGCAAATAATGAGCGTCCTGATCAATAAAGACACCAAAGTTATCTGCCAGGGTATTACCGGTTCGCAAGGTAGTTTCCACACCCAGCAAGCCATCGAATACGGCACCAAGATGGTTGGCGGCGTAACTCCTGGCAAAGGCGGCACCGAGCACCTGGGTCTGCCAGTGTTCAACACCGTTAAAGACGCAGTAGAAGCCACTGGCGCTACCGCCAGCGTGATCTACGTTCCGGCTCCTTTCTGCAAAGACTCGATCCTGGAAGCGGCATTCGGCGGCATCAAGCTGATCGTCTGCATCACCGAAGGCATTCCTACCCTGGACATGCTGGACGCTAAAGTTAAGTGCGACGAGCTGGGCGTAGTCCTGATCGGCCCTAACTGCCCAGGCGTGATCACCCCAGGCGAATGCAAGATCGGCATCATGCCAGGTCACATTCACTTGCCAGGCAAGGTCGGTATCGTTTCGCGTTCCGGCACCCTGACCTACGAAGCTGTTAAGCAGACTACTGACGCCGGTTTCGGTCAGTCGACTTGCGTCGGCATCGGTGGTGACCCGATCCCGGGTTCGAACTTCATCGACATCCTGAAGCTGTTCCAGGAAGATCCGAAGACCGAAGCGATCGTGATGATCGGTGAGATCGGCGGTTCGGCTGAAGAAGAAGCGGCTGCCTACATCAAGGCACACGTGACCAAGCCGGTTGTTTCCTACATCGCTGGTGTGACTGCTCCTCCGGGCAAGCGCATGGGCCATGCTGGCGCAATCATCTCTGGCGGCAAAGGCACTGCAGACGAGAAATTCGCTGCACTGCAAGACGCAGGCGTGAAAACCGTGCGTTCGCTGGCAGACATCGGCAAGGCCCTGGCCGAGCTGACTGGTTGGGCTGTCAAGTAAGCCTCGCGCTTAACTGACGCTTTACCAAACAAAGGCCACCTTCGGGTGGCCTTTGTCGTTTCTGGCACCTGCGTCATCAGTGATATCGCTTTCGCGAGCAAGCTCGCTCCCACATTTGTACGCATTCCCAAGTGGGAGCGAGCTTGCTCGCGAAGGCTATTTATAGACATCTACCCAATTACATGCAAAAACGCGACACGGAAACGTCGCGTATCGGATAGTTCGCCCTCTAACAGTGCGTTCGCACGACAAATTCGTTAGGCTAGCAGCCATTTTTGCGTCTGCCGCCCACAAGGCATGCAACGCGCTTTAAGGGTCAGTCCCATACGGATCGACAGCATTTCCCTAATTACACAGGGCAATCCCCCTCTAAATTCCGATTTCAGTAGTGTGGTATTACCTTAATGAAAGTTTTGAAAGGTCAGGACATCCTGGCACTTGGCTTTATGACATTTGCCCTGTTCGTTGGGGCTGGCAACATCATCTTCCCGCCGATCGTGGGCTTGCAGGCCGGACCTCACGTCTGGATGGCCGCGCTGGGCTTCCTGATCACTGCGGTGGGTCTGCCGGTGATCACCGTCGTTGCACTGGCCAAGGTCGGTGGGGCGATGGATACGCTGAGCAGCCCGATCGGCAAGATTGCCGGCGGCATTCTGGCGGCTGCGTGCTACCTGGCGGTCGGCCCGTTGTTCGCCACCCCGCGTACCGCAACCGTATCGTTTGAAGTCGGTCTGGCGCCGCTCACTGGTGAAAGCCCGTTGGCACTGTTCCTCTACAGCTCGGTGTACTTCCTGCTGGTGTTCTTCATCTCGCTTTACCCTGGGCGGTTGCTGGACACCGTTGGCCGTTTCCTCGCGCCGCTGAAGATCATCGCACTGGCGGTGCTCGGTATCGCCGCATTCGCCTTGCCGGCGGGTGACATCGGCCAAGGCACGCCGGAATACGTTGCGGCACCGTTCTCTCAGGGTTTCATCAATGGATACCTGACCATGGATACCTTGGGCGCGCTGGTGTTCGGCATTGTCATCGTTAACGCGATCCGCTCCCGTGGCGTCGAGTCGCCCGCGCTGATCACCCGTTACGCGATCATCGCCGGGCTGATTGCCGGTGTCGGTCTGGCGCTGGTGTATGTCAGCCTGTTCCGCCTCGGTTCCGGCAGCCACGAAGTGGCGGCGGGCGCGACCAACGGCGCGGCGGTACTGCATGCCTACGTGCAACACACCTTTGGTTCGCTGGGCAGCGGTTTCCTCGCGGTGCTGATCTCGCTGGCGTGCCTGGTGACAGCGGTCGGCCTGACCTGTGCTTGCGCTGAGTACTTCAGCCGTGTGCTGCCACTGTCCTACAAGACCCTGGTGATCATTCTGGCGGCGTTCTCGCTGCTGGTGTCCAACCTGGGCCTGACCAAGCTGATTGCCTTCTCGATCCCGGTGCTGACCGCGATCTACCCGCCGTGCATCGTGCTGGTGGCGCTGAGCTTCTGCAAAGATTTCTGGCATGAGCACGGCCGCATTCTTGGTCCGGTGATGCTGGTATCGTTCGTGTTCGGCACCATCGACGCGCTGAAAGGCGCCGGTCTGGCCGACTGGATGCCATCGCAGCTGTCCCACCTGCCGCTGAGCGAGCAGGGTTTGGCATGGCTGGTGCCGTGTGTGATGACCCTGGTGGTCGCAGTGGTTTGCGATCGCATGCTGGGCAAGCGCAGCGAAGCGGTTGCCTGATGTTGTCTGACCCGCCAAAAGCGGGTCTTCAATGCTTAAACAGAAATGCCCCGTATCAATCGATACGGGGCATTTTTTATGCGCCTCAGGCAGTGTCTTTTTCCCTAGGCTAACGTCGAAGGGTTGCCGAAGTCCTAATGTGGGAGCGAGCCTGCTCCGGGCGGCGCTCCCACAGGTAGCATCCATACTCCACAGGGAATTGCATGTCGTTCATCCAAGCCAACCTGATCCACCTGCTCGCCGCCGTCTGGTTTGTCATCTGCTGGGGCGGTTACACCCGTTATGCCGGCTGGAAAGCCCGCGACACGGCGTGTCTGGCCAGTGTGCTGCACCTGTACCGCGAGGACTGGATGCGCCGTATGTTGCTGCGTGACAACCGCATCGCTGACGCCAGCGTGATTGGCAATCTTGAACGCAACGCCTCGTTCTTCGCCTCAAGCACATTGATTATTCTCGCCGGCATTCTCACCGTGCTTGGCGCGTCAGAACGGGCGGTTTCGTTGCTGGCGGACATCCCGATGGTGCAACAGGCGTCGCAGGGCATGTCGGAGATCAAGTTGCTGTGTCTGGCGATGGTGTTCGTTTACGCCTTTTTCACCTTTAGCTGGTGTATGCGCCAGTACAACTTTGCCGCCGTTCTGGTGGGGTCGGCGCCGATGATTGGCGAGCGGCAGGTGTCGGAGCAGGAGCGTAAAGCCTTCGCCTTACGGGCGGCGCGAGTGATTTCGATGGCTGCCAACCAGTTCAACTTCGGCTTGCGTTCCTACTACTTCGGCATGAGCATGCTGGCCTGGTTTGTCAGTCCATGGCTGTTCATGCTGATGAGTGCCGGCGTCGTGGTGGTTCTGTATCGCCGGGAGTTCCATTCCGACGTTCTCGATGTCATGGTCTATACCCCTACAGAAGCCCCCCTTCCCGAAACAAACAGAGAGGTCGCTTGATGAGTATTCCGTTCTGGTGTGTGTTTATCAGTGCGCTGTTGATCTATATCGCGCGTATGCCGGTAGGCAAGGCGATGAAAGAGCAGGGTGGTTACAACAATCACCTGCCGCGTCAGCAACAGGCGCAATTGACCGGTTACGGCGCGAGGGCGCTGGCGGCGCATCAGAACAGCATCGAAGCGTTCATCTTGTTCGCAGTCGGTGTGTTGATGGCGCACACCACGCAAACCGCAGGATGGCTGATCGACACATTAGCGATCGTCTTCGTGATCGCGCGACTCTTCTACTTGTGGTTCTACCTGGCCGATCTTCCCAAGCTGCGCAGTCTGGCCTGGATAGTTGGCGTATTGTGTTCGCTGTTGCTAATGATTAGTCCGACTTTTAGAACTGTCTTGCTCTAAGGCCGCTCTGGCATTAATTCCCAGGCAAAAGAAAACCCGCACTTGGCGGGTTTTCTTTTTTCTGCAGCAAAAAGCGAATTATTGCTTCTTGGCAGCTTCTTCTTGTGCAGCAGCGTTCGATTCAGCCTGAGCTTTGGCAGCTTCGGCGTTTTCTTTCGCAGCGTCGTTCACTTTATCCTGAGCTTTGTTCATGTCCTGCTGAGCTTGTTCAGCATGTTGGTTGGCATCTTGAGCTTTGTCCTCGGATTTTTTATCGCAGGCAGCGAGACCGAGGGAAGCGGTCAACATCAAGGCAATAGCAAAAGTCTTACGCATGGGGTGTTTCTCCTTATGGAAAATAACTACTGGCCTTAAGAACTCGGCGCTACAGGTTAAGTTCCTCATTTCTTTCAGATATATAAGTTTGTTTTTACACGGAACTTTTGCTGGTTTGCACACTACTGGCAAAAGGCTCTAACGAGAGTAATTATCATATGGCCGAAAATCCCGTTTTTGAGCGTGCCACGCGATTTCTCTCCGCGCTGCGCCACTGTCAGGTACTCGGTTTGCAGGTGCACAGCGCCTCGGCCGAAGGGCTTACGGTGATCTTGCCGTACAGCGAAAAAATCGTCGGCAATCCCCGGACCGGAGTCATTCACGGCGGGGCGATTACTTCATTGATGGACACCGCCTGCGGGATGTCGACCCTGTGCGTGTTGCCGGAGTTCGAGGTGTGTCCGACCCTTGATCTGCGCATCGACTACATGCACGCCGCCGAGCCGAACAAGGATGTGTATGGCTTTGCCCAGTGCTACCGAGTGACCACCGATGTGATATTCGCCCGAGGCTTCGCTTATCAGGATGATCCCGAACAGCCCATCGCCCATGTGGTTGGCACCTTCATGCGCATGGGTAAGGGCCTTAAAGGCACCAAAGGTTTCGGCGGCGCGATCAAGGGAGAAAGTCAGTGATTGACGACCTCAAGCAACAATTGCAGCAGGCCCATGCAGAGGGTGATTACGCGCCGTTGCTGGAACTGATCCCGTACGCCGGGCTAATCGGTATCGAGTGTTCGCGAGTCGGTGATGAACTGTTGTTCAAGCTGCCGGCGAACAAGGACAACATTGGTAACCCTTTATTGCCAGCGATCCACGGCGGGGTGATTGCCGGATTCATGGAGCTGGCCGCCGCTCTGCATCTGTTGATTTTCACCGGTGCGCCTGGCGTGCCGAAGATTATCGACTTCTCCCTCGATTACCTGCGCGCCGGGCAGTTCCGCGATACCTGGGCCAAATGTCAGGTCTGCCGTCAGGGCCGGCGCGTCGCCAACGTTGCGATCACAGCCTGGCAAAGCACTGAAAGCGAACCGATTGCCACCGCGCGTGCGCACTTCAAAATCGAGGAGCCCTTGAAATCCTGAACAGCGCCCCAAACTCACAAGACAACCCGCCGTCGATCATTTCGGGTCGCGGCCACTGCCATCTGATTGGAGTTTGATGACCATGAGTGTGGAAACTCAAAAGGAAACCCTGGGCTTCCAGACCGAGGTAAAGCAACTGCTGCACCTCATGATCCATTCGCTGTATTCCAACAAGGAAATCTTCCTTCGCGAATTGATCTCGAACGCCTCTGACGCTGTCGACAAGCTGCGCTTCGAAGCCCTGGCCAAGCCAGAGTTGCTCGAAGGTGGCGCTGATCTGAAAATCCGTGTGAGCTTCGACAAGGACGCCAAGACCGTCACCCTCGAAGACAACGGTATCGGCATGAACCGTGACGATGTGATCACCCACCTGGGGACCATCGCCAAATCCGGCACTGCCGATTTCATGAAGAACCTCTCGGGCGATCAGAAGAAAGATTCGCACCTGATCGGCCAGTTCGGTGTGGGTTTCTACTCCGCCTTCATCGTTGCTGACCAGGTTGATGTGTACTCTCGTCGCGCCGGCACCCCGGCCAGCGAAGGCGTGCACTGGTCGTCGAAAGGTGAGGGCGAGTTCGAAGTCGCCACCATCGAAAAACCAGAACGTGGTACCCGCATCGTCCTGCACCTGAAAGCCGCTGAAGACGAGTTCGCCGATGGCTGGCGTCTGCGCAACATCATCAAGAAGTACTCCGACCACATCGCCTTGCCGATCGAGCTGCCGAAAGAAGCGGCAGCAGCAGAAGGCGAAGAAGCACCAGCCGTTGAATGGGAAACCGTCAACCGCGCCAGTGCTCTGTGGACCCGTCCGCGCACTGAAGTGAAGGATGAGGAATACCAGGAGTTCTACAAGCACATCGCTCACGACTTTGAAAACCCGTTGGCCTGGAGCCACAACAAAGTCGAAGGCAAGCTCGAATACAGCTCGCTGCTGTACGTGCCGGCCCGTGCACCGTTCGACCTGTACCAGCGTGAAGCGCCGAAAGGCCTGAAGCTCTACGTGCAACGCGTGTTCGTCATGGATCAGGCCGAGTCGTTCCTGCCGCTGTACCTGCGCTTCATCAAAGGCGTGGTCGATTCCAACGACCTGTCGCTGAACGTGTCGCGGGAAATCCTGCAGAAAGACCCGATCATCGATTCGATGAAGACCGCGCTGACCAAGCGTGTGCTCGACATGCTGGAAAAACTGGCGAAAAACGAGCCTGAGCAATACAAAGGCTTCTGGAAGAACTTCGGTCAGGTCATGAAAGAAGGCCCGGCAGAAGATTTCGCCAACAAAGAGAAAATCGCCGGCCTGCTGCGTTTCGCATCGACCAATGGCGACGACGGCGAGCAGATCGTTGGTCTGGCCGACTACCTGGCCCGTGCCAAGGAAGGTCAGGACAAAATCTACTACCTCACCGGCGAAACCTACGCGCAGGTCAAGAACAGCCCGCACCTGGAAGTCTTCCGCAAGAAAGGCATCGAAGTGCTGCTGTTGACTGACCGCATCGACGAGTGGCTGATGAGCTACCTCAGCGAGTTCGACGGCAAGACTTTTGTCGACGTGGCGCGCGGTGACCTCGATCTGGGCAATCTGGACTCGGAAGAGGACAAGAAAGCTGCAGAAGAAGTCGCCAAGTCGAAAGAAGGTCTGGTTGAGCGTCTGAAAACCGCGCTGGGCGATTCCGTGGCTGAAGTCCGCGTATCGCATCGTCTGACCGACTCGCCGGCCATTCTGGCCATCGGCGAGCAGGATCTGGGTCTGCAAATGCGCCAGATCCTCGAAGCCAGCGGGCAAAAAGTGCCGGATTCGAAGCCAATCTTCGAGTTCAACCCAAGCCACCCGCTGATCGAGAAACTCGATGGCGAGCAGAGCGAAGAGCGGTTCGGCGATCTGTCGCACATCCTCTTCGATCAGGCAGCCCTGGCTGCCGGCGACAGCTTGAAAGATCCGGCCGCTTATGTGCGCCGCCTGAACAAGCTGCTGGTTGAACTGTCGGTTTAACCAAGTCGTAGAAAAACCCGCTTCGGCGGGTTTTTTCATTCTGGTGTTTAGCAAATCAGGAGTCAGAAATGAGCGAAGTCACTGTACGTTCCGTGGTCTACCAGATCGACGGCCAGCCTTATGAAGGTCGTCTGGCGTTCGACGCCGAGCACAAAGGCGCGCGGCCGGGTTTGTTGATGGCGCCGAACTGGATGGGCGTCAGCGCCGGTGCCGAAGAGATCGCCAAATCGGTGGCGGCCAAGGGCTACGTGGTGTTGATCGCTGACGTTTACGGTCAGGCTGTGCGTCCGCAGAATGCTGATCAGGCCGGCGCGGCGATGATGCCGCTGAAGGATGATCGCGCGCTGCTGCGCAAGCGTATGCAAGCGGCGTTCGAGCAGTTGCAGAAGCAGGGCGAAGCGGCGGTGGATACTTCGAAACTGGCAGTGTTCGGTTTCTGCTTTGGTGGTTGCTGTGCGCTGGATCTGGCGCGCACCGGTGCGCCGGTGAAGGCTGCGGTGTCGTTCCACGGCACGCTGGATTCACCGAATCCGGCCGACGCGCAGAACATTAAAGGTTCGGTGCTGGTGCTGCACGGTGCTGCAGACCCGTTGGTGCCGAAAGAGCAATTGCCGGCGTTTGAGGATGAAATGAACGCTGCGAAAGTCGATTGGCAGTTGCTGAGCTATGGCGGTGCGGTGCACTCGTTCACTGATCCGCATGCCAATGTGCCGGGCAAGATGATGTACGACGCGAAGACCGCGAAGCGCGCGTTCAAGTCGATGCATGATTTGCTGGATGAAGTGTTCAAGGGCTGAAGCCTGAAAAGCAAAAGCCCCTCATCGGAACGCCGCCCGCCTAACCCTCTCCCAAAGGGAGAGGGGACTGATTGGGGGATGCTGAAGGACTACGCCGACCTGAAAGGGCAGTGCTGAATCCATAATCGCCAAGACTTTTCAGGTCGGCGTATAACCTGAGACATCTCGGTCGGCTCCCTCTCCCTCTGGGAGAGGGCTGGGGTGAGGGTACTGATGGTGGGTGCTCAACCAACGCGTCGACCTGAAAGTGTCTTGGTGAATCCATAATCGCCAAGATTTTTCAGGTCGATGTATGACGCAAGACACCTCGGTCGGCTCCCTCTCCCTAAGGGAGAGGGCTGGGGTGAGGGTACTGATGGTGGGTGCTCAACCAACGCGTCGACCTGAAAGTGTCTTGGTGAATCCATAATCGCCAAGACTTTTCAGGTCGATGTATGACGCAAGACACCTCGGTCGGCTCCCTCTCCCTAAGGGAGAGGGCTGGGGTGAGGGTGCTTTTCAGCGCGGCAACTCGATCCGCTCAACTTCCCCCGGCACCGTCGGCCAATCCCCGGCCGCCCATTTGCGCCGCGCCTCATCAATCGCCGCCGGATCGCTTGCCACAAAGTTCCAGTTGATCCGCCGAGGCCCATCCAATGGCGCGCCGCCGAACACCACCGCATGAGCGTCGCTTTCGGCAAACAGGCTCATCTCTTCCCCGGCCGGCAACACCACCAACGCATGCGGCTCAATCGTCTCGCCGTTCAACTGCGCATCCCCACTCAACACATACACCGCCCGTTCTTCGTGCTCGGTCGGAATCAGCAGGGTGGTCGCCGTTTGCATTTTCACTTCCGCATACAACGTAGGAGAAAGCACCGGTACCGGTGATTCGAGGCAAAAGCCCGATCCGGCGATCATCCGAATCTGTACACCAAGGTTATCGCTGACCGGCAAGGTCGCCGCCGGGTGATGGCTGTAATGTCCGGGACCTTGCTCGTGCTCCTTGGGCGAGGCCAGCCAGATTTGCAAACCGTGCATGGTGAAGCTTTGCTTCCACAGCGGCTCTGGCGTGCGCTCGACGTGCGCAATCGCGCTGCCAGCGGTCATCCAGCTGACATCGCCAGCGCCGACCACCTGATCGGAGCCGAGGCTGTCCTTGTGCAGGAGTTGGCCTTCAAATAAATAGGTGAGGGTCGACAGACCGATGTGCGGGTGCTGTCGGATGTTCATGCCTTTGCCCGTCGGATAAACCGTCTCGAGCATGTGATCAAAAAACACGAATGGCCCGACACTGCGGCATTTGGCTGACGGCAGCGGACGCAGAATCGGCTGGCCTTCGACGTCTTCGGTGCGCGGGCGGATGATCAGAGGTTGCGTGTCCATGGTGCATTCCAGGCTGAGCGGGTTATGCCAGAAGCATAACCCGCCGCTGGCATCAGGAGGATTACTGGCTATCGAAGCCTTGCGGCGCGTGGGTCTCGATCGTCACTTCGCTGGTGGTCATCAGTTTGTGAATCGGGCAGCGATCGGCGACGCGCAGCAGTTCTTCACGCTGGGCGTCGGTGAGTACGCCTTTGAGGGTGAGGGTTACGTGCAGGGCGTATTTGCCTTTCTGCTCTTCACTGTTGTCGCGTTTGACCTCGACTCCGACACCGGTCAGCGGGATGTCTTTTTTCTTCGCGTACATCTTTAGAGTCAACGCTTTGCAGGCGCCGAGGGCGGCATCGAAGTAGTCGTGCGGCTCAGGTGCCGAGCCTTCGCCGCCTGCCGATTTGGGCACGTCGGCAAACAGTTCGTGATCATCAATCTGTACGGTGTGACGAAAACCTTCAGCGGAGACGGTATTGACGGTAACGGTCATGGGAACCTCACTGGCAGTAGGAAAAGTCGGTCGATCAAAAAAGACCTTGCAGTTATAGAGCATTCCCACCGGTACGCGTTCCACTTTCCTGCGGGATGAACCCTTGTCGTCAGGGCGGGGTCTAGGCTATGCCTACTTCCCGGAGATTACTTGTGTCCCTGTATCGTCTGAGTCTTGCCTGTCTTCTTCTGGTTGCCGGCAGCGCGAGCGCCCGCGATTACACCTACAGCGATGCGCACCTGCATTACGTGGATTTTTTCCAGGAAAGCGCAGGCATGGCGAAACTGCTGACAGCCATGCAGGACAATTCCATCGAGCATGTAATGATTTCCGGCATTCCGGTGGCGAAGAAATGGCACGAAGACGAACCCAAGCGTCCGCGCTATTACGCGGGTGACGACGCTGACGCCTACTGGTACAGCGCAACCGATGTGATCGTTGCTGATGCCGTGCAAAAACTCAGCGTCGAGCAGCGCCCGTACTTTCATCCGTTCCTGGCCGGCTTCAACCCCAACGACAAGAACTCCGCCGCACATATCCAGCGCATGCTCGACCTTTACCCAGGGCTTTGGCAGGGCATCGGCGAAGTGTTTACCCGGCATGACGATCTCACGGCGCTGACGTCCGGCGACACACCGCGCGCAAACAACGAAGCGATGACCAAGATCTATCACCTGGCCGCTGAGAACGATCTGCCGGTGATGCTGCATTCCAACATCACCTCCAAGCGTGAGAAAAATCCGCTGTACCTGAAGGAAATCGAAGAGCCGCTGCGTAATCACCCGCATACACGATTTATCTGGGCGCACGCCGGCACCAGTGCCGAAATTCATCGGCATCAGACACAACTGAAGTTCTTGCTGCCCACGCTGACACGCATGCTCGAGGCGTATCCCAACCTGTTTATCGACTTGTCCTGGAGCATGCTCACGCCGTACCTGCTGGACGAACAGGGCACGCCGCGCGCGGAGTGGCTGGCGCTGGTCGAGAAATACCCGGAACGCTTCATGCTCGGCTCTGACGTGGTCGGGCGTTTCAATAAGCTCGGTGAAGAAATGCGCAGTTTCAAACCGTTCCTTGATGCGCTGCCGGAAGACGTTGCGCAAAAAGTCGCTCGGGATAACTTCCTGGCAATCTTGCCGCGAACGGTGCTCAAGTCCGGCAAAAGCACGCTGAATCGTTAATGCCAACGGTTCGTAGGATCAAGGCCTTTTGATATCGCCTTTTCGTCTTACGCAAATTTTCGCCGGGCCGATACCTTCTAAAGCAACCAGCTGCAGGGTTGATGCAGCGCTTTTGGAAGGAACCAGAGCAATGAGTATCCGTAGTCTCAATATTGCCCCGCGCGCCGGCCTCGGTTTTGGCCTGTTGGCGCTGATGGTATTTGCCCTCGGGGCGTTCGCTTTACTGCAAATGTCGAACATGCGCGCGCAGTCCGACGAGGTCGATAACAATTGGCTGCCGAGCGTGATGGCGGTCGGCGAGATGAGTCAGGACATGCTGCGCCTGCGAGCGTTGACCATGCGTCTGTTGCTCAATCGTGATCCGCAGGCGCTCGAACAGAACGTTGCCAAACTCAATGAATTGCGCGGTGTGCTCAGTGAAGCCCAGCAGCGATATGACGTGCTGATCGTGTTGCCCGAGGAGCGCAAGCTGTTCGATCGCTTCAAGGTTGCCGAACACCAATATCTGGAGTTTCAGGCACAGGTCATGCACCTGTCTGCGCAGAATCGGGTCGAGGAGGCCGCGACCATTCTCAATGGTCAGATGAGTCCTTTGGCCGACGAAATCGCAGTGCTTTTGCGCGAACTGGTTGAGCTGAATAAACACAATGCCAATCTCGCCACTGAAGCTGCGCGGTTGGTGTTTATGAATTCGCGGGTGTGGGTCGGGGTGATGATTGGCGTGACCGCGCTGATCACCATCGGCCTGGCCCTGTTGCTGACCCGCAGCATCGTGTTGCCGCTGGCGCAGTCGTTGGGCGTGGCCGAGGTGGTGGCGGGTGGCGATCTGACCGGCGACATCAACATCAGCGGCAAGGACGAGCCGGCGCGGCTGTTGCAGGCGCTCAAGAGCATGCAGTACAACTTGCGCGAGACGATTCGGCAAATCTCGGAGTCCTCCAGCCAATTGGCCTCGGCGTCAGAGGAGCTGAGTTGCGTCACGGAAGACGCTACGCGCGGTTTGCACCAGCAGAGCCTGGAAATCGAACAGGCGGCCACGGCGGTCAATCAGATGACAGCTGCAGTGGAGGAGGTTGCCAGCAATGCCGTGGCAACGTCAGAAGCGTCGCGGGAATCCGATCGTATTGCCCAGCATGGTCGTGAACAGGTGCATCAAACGGTGTTGTCTATTGAATCGCTTGCCGATGATGTGACGGCCAATGCCAGCCAAGTAGAAGATCTGGCGCAGAAGGTCTATAGCATCAGCAAAGTGCTGGACGTGATTCGTTCGATTGCCGAGCAGACCAATTTGCTGGCGCTGAACGCTGCGATCGAGGCGGCGCGGGCCGGTGATGCCGGGCGTGGGTTTGCTGTGGTGGCGGACGAGGTGCGGGCCTTGGCGCATCGCACCCAGCAGTCGACGCAAGAGATTGAGCAGATGATTGGCGGGATTCAGCAGGGTACCGATTCGGCGGTCAGTTCAATGCAGCAAAGCAATGTGCGTGCGCGTTCGACGTTGGAGCTGGCCAAGGCTGCCGGGACTGCACTTGAAGAGATCGCCTCGGCATTCACGCTGATCAACGAGCGCAATCTGGTGATCGCCAGTGCTTCGGAAGAGCAGGCGGCGGTGGCGCGGGAAGTGGATCGTAATCTGATGAATATTCGTGATCTGGCGATGCAGACATCGGCCGGGGCCAATCAGACCAGTGCGGCGAGTCAGGAGTTGTCGCGGTTGGCGGTGAATTTGAACAATATGGTGGCCAAATTTTCTGTCTGAGTTTCGTCTTCAAAAGCCCCTCACCCTAACCCTCTCCCAAGGGGAGAGGGGACTGACCGTGGGGAATTAAAGAGCTACGCCGACCTGATCTTGCGTTGGTGAGTCCATAATCGACTCGATCTTTCAGGTCGATGTATGGCGCCAGACATCTCGGTCGGCTCCCTCTCCCCCGGGAGAGGGCTGGGGTGAGGGGCGAAGGTGATACAAAAAATCGGGTTGAGCGCAGGCGAAAAAAAACCCCGCGTTTGCGGTAATGCTGTTCACTTAAGCGGAGCAGCCTTACGGTCCACCGGAAACCGGGTTTTTGAGATCTTCACCGTCCTTGGCCTCGAAGGCCTTGGGCGGTGATCCAGAAACAGCCCGCCAACGCCTT
>NZ_JBQYFW010000048.1:0-35626 GCF_056313565.1 Pseudomonas sp. 3B-A001-10F | reverse complement strand
CATTATTACAATCGGATCAGGCTGCACAGTCACAACGGATATCGGACTCCGGTAGCAATGGAAGCCTTGGCAGCATGAGAAATGACCTAAACCCTATAACCGTGTCCAGTATCGTTTGACCAGATCACTCAGGTTTTGAAACCCATGGAGATCTGCTCCCTGTCCCCCTCTACCCCTTGAGGTAGAAGGGACTTGCCGAGCTGGATGTTGGAGGTACGTCGACCTGAAAGTCCTGAGTCGAACTCAGAATTTGAAACCCATGGAGATCTGCTCCCTTTCCCCCTCTACCCCTTGAGGTAGAGGGGACTTGCCGAGCTGAATGTTGGAGGTACGTCGACCTGAAAGTCCTGAGTCGAACTCAGAATTTGAAACCCATGGAGATCTGCTCCCTTTCCCCTCTACCCCTTGGGGGAGAGGGCTGGGGTGAGGGGGTAGCTCTTGATCTTGATTTTGCTCTAAACCCCAGCCTGTCGATTGGCATACATCCGACACTCCGCCAGCAACGCCAGCAAATTCGGATCCCTCTCCTTGGCCTTCAAAAACACCACGCCAATGTGCTGCTGCAACCGGTACTTCTCCTGCAACGGAATCAACTTCACCCGATTCTCATACACCGCCGCAATCCGCCCCGGCAGCAACGCATAACCCACTCCCGAACTGACCATGCTCAACAGCGTGAAGATGTCATTCACCTGCATCGCCACTTTCGGCTCGAACCCCGCTTGCTTGAATACCCGGTTACCGTCCTGATGCGTGGCAAAGCCCTGGGTCAGGGTGATAAACGTTTCATCACGCACCTCAGCCAGATCCACTTCACTGCGCTGGGCAAACTTTGAATCCGCCGGGGTGGCGAGGAAGATATCGTCGGAAAACAGCGCAATCTGCTCGCAATCCGGGTCGTTGATGCTGTCGTCCAGCGACACCAGAATCGCGTCGACTTCCATGTTCTTCAGCTTGTAGAGCAGGTCGATGTTCGAGCCGAGGATCAGGTCGATGTTGAGTTCGCTGCGGCGGATCTTCAGGCCCATGATCAGTTGCGGTACGGTTTTCACTGTCAGTGAATACAGCGAACCGAGTTTGAAGCGTTCGGCGGAGAACCCGGCGGCTTCGCGGGTCAGGCGCACGCTTTCGACGACGTCGTTGATCAGCTTCTGCGCCCGTTCTTCGAGCACATAAGCGCTTTCCAGCGGCGTCAGGTTGCGGCCTTCGTGCTTGAACAGCGGGCAGCGCAGGGCGCTTTCCAGCGAGTGAATCGCGCGGTGCACGCTGACGTTGCTGGTCTGTAACTCGGCAGCGGCGCGCGCGAGGTTGCCGGTACGCATGAAAGCGAGGAACACCTCGAGTTTTTTCAGGGTCAACTCTTCGTCGATCAGCATGGCGCGGACTCTTTTTGGTATCAGCCGATTGTGCCCAATTACCACGACGCGCGCAGGCTGATGTTGAACAGAAACATTGCGCTTTTACGCTCAAGGCCCGAGCCTTGCGCGCTGCGGTAACGAATATTGAGGTGAGCGATACATGTATCACGGAGAAAAACTCAACGCCTGGACGCATTTGGTCGGGGCAGTGGCAGCGTTTATCGGCGGCGTCTGGATGCTGGTGATCGCCAGCCTCGACGGCAGCCCGTGGAAGATTGTCAGTGTGGCGATCTACGCGTTTACCTTACTGGTGCTCTACAGCGCCTCGACCGTGTACCACAGCGTGCGCGGGCGCAAGAAAGCGATCATGAAGAAAGTCGATCACTTTTCGATCTACCTGTTGATCGCCGGCAGTTACACGCCGTTCTGCCTGGTGACCCTGCGCGGACCGTGGGGCTGGACGTTGTTCGGGATTGTCTGGGGGCTGGCGCTGATTGGCATCCTGCAGGAGATCAAACCGCGTTCGGAGGCGCGGATTCTGTCGATCGTGATTTACGCGGTGATGGGCTGGATTGTGTTGGTGGCGGTGAAGCCTTTGATTGCGGCGCTGGGTACGGCCGGGTTTGCCTGGCTGGCGTCGGGCGGGGTTTTGTATACGGTGGGGATTATCTTTTTTGCCTTGGATCACCGACTGCGGCATGCGCATGGGATCTGGCATTTGTTCGTGATTGCCGGGAGTTTGCTGCACTTTGTCGCGATTCTGTTTTATGTCCTGTAGCCCGGCTGACTGATCGTTCCCACGCTCTGCGTGGTAACGCCTCCTGTGACGCTCTGCGTCACGCTGTTTGGGACGCGGAGCGTCCCGGGCTGCATTCCCACGCAGAGCGTGGGAACGATCAGTCCGGCAAAAAGGTTTAGAAATCACCCCAAAGCTGCTGGGCCACCGCCAGTGCAACCACTGGCGCCGTCTCGGTACGCAACACCCGTGGGCCGAGGCGGGCGGCGTGGAAGCCGTTGCTCTTGGCCTGCTCGACCTCGGCATCCGTCAAACCACCTTCCGGCCCGATCAGGAACGCCAGCGTCGCCGGTTTGGCATGACTCACCAACGGCTCCGCCACCGGGTGCAGCACCAGTTTCAACTCGGCTTCGGTCTGCTTGATCCAGTCCGCCAGCAACACCGGCGGATGAATCACCGGCACCCGCGAGCGTCCACATTGTTCGCACGCGCTGATCGCCACCTGACGCCAGTGCAGCAGGCGTTTGTCGGCACGTTCATCTTTCAGGCGGACTTCACAGCGATCACTGAAGATCGGGGTGATTTCATTCACGCCCAGTTCGGTGGCTTTCTGAATTGCCCAATCCATGCGCTCGCCTCGGGACAGGCCCTGGCCGAGGTGAATGTGCAGCGGCGATTCGACCTGGCCGGCGAATTGCTCATCGATCTGTACGGTCACGCGCTTCTTGCCGACTTCCAGCAGGGCGCCGCGAAATTCATGGCCGGAACCGTCGAACAGCTGCACCGCATCGCCCTCGGCCATGCGCAGTACGCGGCTGATGTAATGCGCCTGGGCTTCCGGCAATTCGTGTTCGCCGGTGCTCAGGGGGGCGTCGATAAAGAAGCGGGACAGTCTCATTTCGGGTCTCTCAGATTAGATCGTTCCCACGCTCTGCGTGGGAATGCCTCAATGGACGCTCTGCGTCCGCTTTGGGACGCGGAGCGTCCCTGGCTGCATTCCCACGCGGAGCGTGGGAACGAGAAGTTACGGTTAGCCCGGATCGCGGAATCCCGGATGGAAGTCTTTCGGCACGGCGACGCTGACGCTGTCACGCGTCGCTATATCGATGCCTTCGCTGGCCACTTCGGCGAGGAAGTCGATCTGCTCCGGGGTGATCACGTAAGGCGGCAGGAAATACACCACGCTGCCCAGCGGGCGCAGCAACGCGCCACGCTCCAACGCATGCTGGAACACCTTCAAGCCGCGACGCTCTTGCCAAGGGTAGGCCTCTTTCGTGGCTTTATCCTTGACCATCTCGATGGCCAGGACCATGCCGGTCTGGCGTACTTCGGAGACGTTCGGGTGATCGACCAGATGCGCCGTCGCCGACGCCATGCGCTGGGCCAGCGCCTTGTTGTTCTCGATGACGTTGTCCTGTTCGAAGATATCCAGCGTCGCCAGTGCCGCCGCACAGGCCAGCGGGTTGCCAGTGTAGCTGTGCGAGTGGAGGAAGGCGCGCAAGGTCGGATAGTCGTCGTAGAACGCGCTGTAGACCTCGTCGGTGGTCAGGCACGCCGCCAGCGGCAGATAACCACCGGTCAGCGCCTTCGACAAGCAGAGGAAGTCCGGGCGAATACCGGCCTGTTCACAGGCAAACATGGTTCCGGTGCGACCGAAACCAACGGCAATCTCGTCGAGAATCAGGTGCACGCCGTAACGGTCGCAGGCCTCGCGCAGCAGCTTCAGATAAACCGGGTGATACATGCGCATGCCGCCGGCTCCCTGAATCAACGGCTCGACGATCACTGCCGCGACGCTGTCATGATTTTCTGCCAAGGTCTGTTCCATGGCGGTGAACATGTTGCGCGAGTGTTCTTCCCAGCTCATGCCGTCGGGGCGCCCGTAGCAATCCGGGCTCGGCACCTTGATGGTGTCCATCAGCAGCGCTTTGTAGGTTTCCGTGAACAGCGGCACGTCACCGACCGCCATCGCTGCCATGGTTTCGCCGTGGTAGCTGTTGGTCAGGGTGACAAAGCGTTTCTTGTTTGGCTGGCCGCGATTGAGCCAATAGTGAAAGCTCATTTTCAGCGCGACTTCGATGCAGGACGAACCGTTATCGGCGTAGAACACCCGGTTCAGGCCTTCCGGGGTCATCTTCACCAGACGCTCGGACAGCTCAATCACCGGTTGATGGCTGAAACCGGCCAGAATCACGTGTTCCAGTTGATCTACCTGATCCTTGATGCGCTGGTTGATCCGTGGGTTGGCGTGGCCAAACACGTTGACCCACCACGAGCTGACGGCGTCGAGGTAGCGCTTGCCTTCGAAGTCTTCGAGCCAGACGCCTTCGCCGCGCTTGATCGGGATCAGCGGCAGCTGTTCGTGGTCTTTCATCTGGGTGCAGGGATGCCACAACACCGCGAGGTCGCGTTGCATCCACTGGTTATTCAGGCCCATTTACAGTCTCCTCGAGGCGGCTCGCGTCAGGCGCGGGCAAACAATCGCGCAAGCCTATGCAATGCGTCGCGCGGGGACAACCCATTGTGTCGATTGAGCTACTTTGTATGAGCCGATAGACGTCGCTGGCGGCGTTTTGATGGCTAACGTATTCTTCGCGGTTCTTTGGGTCGTCTGACCCGCAAAACTGCTTTTTCCTACGTGTATTTCCGGAGTTCGCTGAATGTCTGTCGGTTGGCTGCGCGCCTGTGCGCTGGTGATGTTGGGGCTGTTCAGCGTTACAGCGCTGGCCAAGGATAAAACTGCAATCGTGATCGGCGGCGGCCTGTCGGGCCTGACCGCCGCTTATGAGCTGCAAAACAAAGGCTGGCAGGTCACCCTGCTGGAAGCCAAACCGAGCCTGGGTGGTCGCTCCGGTATGGCCACCAGCGAGTGGATCGGCAACGACAAGACCCAGCCAGTGCTGAACAAGTACGTCTCGACGTTCAAGCTGGGCACCACGCCGGCGCCGGAATTCGTGCGTACCCCGGGCTACCTGATCGACGGCGAGTATTTCTCTGCCGCCGATCTGGCGACCAAGCAGCCGGCCACCGCCGATGCCTTGAAGCGCTACCAGAAAACCCTCGATGATCTGGCGCGTTCGATCGACGACCCGCAAAACCCGGCGGCAACCAGCACCCTGCACGCGCTGGACCAGATCACCGTGTCGAGCTGGCTCGACAAGCAGAACCTGCCGGCCACCGCACGTCAGTTGATCAACCAGGACATCCGCACCCACTACGACGAGCCTTCGCGTCTGTCGCTGCTGTATTTCGCTCAGCAGAACCGCGTGTATCGCGGCATCTCCGACCGTGACCTGCGCGCTTCGCGTCTGGTCGGCGGCAGCCAAGTGCTGGCGCAGGCGTTCGTCAAACAGATCAAAACCATCAAGACCAACTCGCCGGTGTCGGCGATCACTCAGGACAAAGACGGCGTGACGGTCAAGGTCGGCAGTGTTGGCTATCAGGCTGACTACGTTGTGCTGGCTGTGCCGCTGCGTGCACTGAACAAGATTGCCCTGACGCCGGCGCTGGACGCTCAGCATCTGGCGGCGATCAAGGGCACCAACTACGGCTGGCGCGACCAGATCATGCTGAAGTTCAAGACGCCGGTGTGGGAAAGCAAGGCGCGCATGTCCGGCGAGATCTACAGCAACACCGGTCTCGGCATGCTTTGGATCGAACCTGCCCTGAAGGGCGGCGCCAACGTGGTGATCAACCTGTCCGGCGACAACGCTCGTGTGATGCAGGCGTTTGGCGACAAGCAAATGGTCGATCAGGTGCTGATTCGTCTGCACGCGTTTTATCCACAGGCTCGTGGTTCGTTCACCGGCTATGAAATTCGTCGCTACAGCACCGACCCGTCGATGGGCGGCGCCTACCTGGCTTACGGCCCGGGCCAGATCAGCAAGTTCTGGCGTCTGTGGGAACGTCCGCTGCAACGCGTGACGTTCGCCGGCGAACACACCGACACCTTGTACCCGGGCACCCTGGAAGGTGCGCTGCGCACCGGTCAGCGGGCGGCGAGTCAGGTTGAAGATCTGGCGGCAGGCAAATCGTTCGAGCCAGCCAAAGTAGTGCCGGCTGCAGCAGCGGCAGGCGCGGCGGGTGCCGTGGCGGCGAAGAAGGGCAACTTCTTCACTAATCTGTTCGGCGGTTCGGATGACGAGAAGAAGCCAGAGCCTGTGAAGGCGCCAGAGCCGGCTCCTGCTCCGGTCGCACCAGCGCCGACTCCGGCACCTGCGCCAGCTCCGGTGGAACCGCCGAAGCCTGCGGCACCAGTGAAAGCTGAGCCGGCGAAGAAAGCAGCGGCCAAGCCAGCGGTGAAGAAACCAGCGGCTAAAACCGAGGCGAAAAAGCCTGCGGCGAAACCGGCAGCGAAGAAGGCTGAGCCGGCGAAGAAGCCAGCGGCCAAGCCGGCAGCCACCACTGAGACCAAGGCGCAGTAAGCCTTTGCTTCAATAAAAACGCGGCCTTCGGGTCGCGTTTTTTTTTCCTGCATTTTTGTCCTTCGCCATCCGGTCACGGAGCTTACTTGTGTACCGGAGCCTTCCCACAAAGTACTCAGAGTGAGGTGATAGCGGGTGCCCCGGCGCCAATTCTATGCTGGGAAAAATAGGAGGCACTTGATGAAAACGTTCACGCTCATGCTTTTGCTGATTGCACTTCCAGGTTGCTCCAACGGGCGTTTCTTACCTGGCGGTTATAGTTCAGAACTCGCGCATAAATGCCAGATAGATCCCTACAGCGCCGATTGCCTGCAACCACCGGCGGTACTTCATAACTAATCAGCCATGAATAAAGAACCGGTTACTTGAATAACTCTGTCCCGTTCGGCCGTTTCCCTGGCCACCTTTGCTTGCGCTTGTGCAGGCGCCCGAGGGTTCAGCAACGATCATTTGTCCAGACGTCCCACGCCAAAATCGCCTTTAATCTTTCCTTAACACGCCACTTTCAGACTCTTGATCGTATTTCTCGATATTTCAAAGCAAAATTTTTCGCTTTAATTCGATAGATAACTCGCTAGTCTTGGTTCGCAGTTCTCACAGGATTTGGGCAATGCAGCTACGTAACTCTTCTTCGCGCTATGGTTGGGTCAGCATCTTCATACACTGGGGTGTGGCGCTGGTGGTCTTCGGACTGTTCGCGCTGGGCCTGTGGATGGTCGGGCTGGATTACTACAGCAGCTGGCGCAAAGAGGCGCCGGATCTGCACAAAAGCATCGGTCTGGTGCTGTTGGGTGTGATGGTGTTGCGGGTGTTGTGGCGCTTTATCAGCCCGCCGCCGCCGACGCTGCAAAGCTACAGCCGGATGACCCGCATCGGCGCCAAGTTCGGCCATGGGTTTCTGTATCTGGCGCTGTTCGCTGTGATGCTTGCCGGTTACCTGATTTCCACCGCAGACGGTGTCGGGATTCCGGTGTTTGGCCTGTTTGAAGTTCCTGCACTGGTTTCCGGGCTACCGGATCAGGCAGATACCGCTGGGGTGATTCATCTCTGGCTCGCGTGGGCACTGGTAATTTTTTCCGGCCTCCATGCGTTGGCAGCATTGAAGCACCACTTTATCGATCGTGATGCGACCCTGACGCGAATGCTCGGTCGCAAAGCCTGAAATTCAACCTCGACTCAAAGGAAAAGAAAGCATGTTGAAAAAGACTCTGGCCGCTCTGGCAATCGGTTCTGCACTGCTCTCGGCTGGTCAGGCCATGGCTGCGGACTACAAAATCGACAAGGAAGGTCAGCACGCCTTCGTTGACTGGAAAATCAGCCACCTGGGCTACAGCTTCATTCACGGTACTTTCAAGGATTTCGACGGTACATTCTCGTGGGATTCGGCCAAGCCTGAAGCCAGCAAGATCTCGGTTGATGTGAAAACCGCCAGCCTGTGGTCGAACCACGCTGAACGTGACAAGCACATCGCCAGCAAAGACTTCCTCGACGTTGGCAAGTTTGCTGATGCCAAGTTCGTCTCCACCGCCGTTAAATCGACCGGTGAAAAGACTGCTGATGTGACTGGCGACCTGACCCTGCACGGTGTGACCAAGCCTGTGACCTTCAAGGCTACGTTCAACGGCGAAGGCAAGGATCCATGGGGCGGCGAACGCGCTGGCTTCAACGCCAAGACCACCCTCAACCTGAACGATTTCGGGATCAAGGGCCCAGGTCCTACCTCGCAAACTGCGGATCTGGATATCTCGCTGGAAGGCGTGAAAGTTAAATAACTTTCCTCCCGCCACACAAAAACGCCCCCGGTCGAAAGATCGGGGGCGTTTTTTATTGCCTACGACACACACACACACATCCCCTGTGGGAGCGAGCCTGCTCGCGAAGGCGGCGGGTCAGTCAGCAATGATGTTGGCGAATGATCGCTTTCGCGAGCAAGCTCGCTCCCACAGGGGATATGCGGTGATTCAGGGGGATTCGTGGCGGCAAAAAAATGCCCCGGCTCTTGCGAGTCGGGGCATTTTTTATGGCGGCGTTAACTCAGCGATTGCGGGTCAGCAATGCTGGTTTTTCGCCACGCGGGCGGCTTGGCAGTTGATCGAGCTGCTCAGGCGTCGGGAAGCGGTCGGCTTTCGATTCCTTGTGCATGATCTTCGGGCCGTTGCTGCGCGGGTTCTGCACGGCTGGCTCGCTACGAGGCTGATCGTCACGGGCCGGGCGGCGGTTGCGCGAGGACGAGGCGGAGTCATCGCGACGACCCGACTGACCATCACGCGGTGCGCCGTTGCGCGGGCCGCTACGCTTGGCTGGCGGGGTGCCGGTGCTCGAACCGTTGCTGTTGCGCGGACCGTTCTGACGCCCCTGCGACTGACCGCCGCGTGGTGCGCCCGAACCTGCGCCTGCACCTTGAGCCGGTGCGCCTGGACGACGGCCACGGCCGCCGGCAGGGGCTGGTTTTGGTACGTAATCAACGCGGTTACCGAAGTTATCGATATCGTCGTCGAGGAACTCGTCCGGTGCACGATCAGCCGCCGCACGTGGCGGTTGGCTCGGACGCTGTTCGCGGCTCGGAGTGCCTTCGCGCGGTTTCTGCTGACGAGCAGGGCGCTCGCCACGTTCGCCGGCCGGTTTTTCCTTGCCCTTGTCTTTGCCTTTGTCTTTACGACCGCCGCCACCGCCGCCGCCATTCGGGCCGTCGCCGCGTGGGCCACGTGGATTGCGTGGGTTACGCACGTCCGGACGCTCACGCACTTCCGGCTTCTCGGCTTCAATGGTGCTCGAATCGAAGCCCATCAGGTCGCCGTCGGCGATTTTCTGCTTGGTCATGCGTTCGATGCTTTTCAGCAGTTTCTCTTCGTCCGGGGCAACCAGCGAGATCGCCTCGCCCGAACGACCGGCACGGCCAGTACGGCCGATACGGTGCACGTAGTCTTCATCGACGTTCGGCAGTTCGAAGTTGACCACGTGTGGCAACTGATCGATGTCCAGACCGCGTGCGGCGATGTCGGTCGCAACCAGGATGCGCACCTGGTTGGCCTTGAAGTCGGCCAGCGCTTTGGTGCGCGCGTTCTGGCTCTTGTTACCGTGGATCGCTACAGCCGGCAGGCCGTGCTTGTCCAGGTACTCGGCCAGACGGTTGGCGCCGTGCTTGGTGCGGGTGAACACCAGCACCTGTTCCCACGCGCCGGCGGTGATCAGGTGCGCCAGCAGCGCACGCTTGTGGCTGGCCGGCAGACGGAATACGCGTTGTTCGATGCGCTCGACCGTGGTGTTCGGCGGCGTCACTTCGATGCGTTCCGGGTTGTGCAGCAGCTTGCCGGCGAGGTCGGTGATGTCTTTGGAGAAGGTCGCCGAGAACAGCAGGTTCTGACGCTTGGACGGCAGGCGCGCGAGGACTTTCTTCACGTCGTGCACGAAACCCATGTCGAGCATGCGGTCGGCTTCGTCGAGGACGAGGATTTCCACGTGGGACAGGTCAACGCTGCCCTGGCCGCAGAGGTCGAGCAAACGACCCGGGCAGGCGACGAGCACGTCGACGCCACGGGACATGGCCTGAACCTGCGGGTTCATGCCGACGCCGCCGAAGATGCAGGCGCTGACGAATTTCAGGTCACGGGCGTAGATCTTGAAGCTCTCGTGAACCTGGGCCGCGAGTTCGCGGGTCGGGGTCAGGACCAGTACGCGCGGTTGGCGCGGGCCATGACGCTGGGATTTGTCCGGGTGACCGTTGGGGAACAACCGCTCCAGGATCGGAAGGGCGAAACCGCCGGTTTTACCGGTACCTGTCTGTGCCGCAACCATCAGGTCGCGACCTTGCAACACGGCGGGGATGGCCCGCTGTTGCACCGGAGTAGGCTCGGTATAGCCCGCATCTTCGATGGCGCGGACTAAAGCCTCGGAGAGACCGAGGGAAGCAAAGGACATGAGTAATCCTGTTTTAGTTAGGGCTTGGCCCAATGGGAGTCTTGCCTGGCGCGAATCACGTTTAAGAGGACGCAATCCCGTCCGGTCCTGCTGCGGTTCCGAAGGCACGTCTGGAGTGCTCGCGCGGGCTGCAAAGCTGCGCTGTAGCGGGTCGAGAGGCCTGTTACGGTTCCGGGCGTCCGGGCGTGAGCCTGGCGGGAACGCCGGAGTATAACAGAGCAATCACTGCGCGCTGCTTTCCTGCTGCTCAACGGTTTTGCCGCTGGCCGTGGCATTGCCCAGCGGCGCAGCCATGGCGGGAGCCGCGCCGTAGCGTGCGCTCAGCTCGGCGTAAGCCGGTTCGCGCTTGAATCGCTTGAGCTCGGCGCCAAATCGCTGCACCAGCAAATCCATGCCGGCATTGCGTCTAACCGCGAGAAACTGGCTCTGGCGGCTAATGACAGTGGGGTTTTCGGTGATCTGATCGCGAATGTCCAGCTCATCGAGCAAGTGCTGACCGACACGGCGATCGGTGATCAGCAAGTCGATGCGACCGCGCACCAGTTTGCCGAAGTTGGCTTCGTGGGTCGGTGCCGGTTCACGGGTAAACAGTGTTGATTCGCTGAAATCGGGGCTGTACAGATAACCCGGCGAGGTGCCGATGGTCAGGCCTTTGAGCTCTTCGAGTTTGCTGAACGGGTGCGGCCGGTCGTTGGCGTAGAACATCACGAACTCGACGTCCGACAGCGGCTCGCTCGGGTAAAGCAGGGTGGCGTCGCGCTCGTCGCTGTGAAAAATGTCCAGCGCGCCATCGGCCTGACCGGTCTCAAGCATCGACAGGCAGCGCTTCCACGGCAAGAACTGCCATTCGACTTCGATGCCCAGACGTTTGAAGACAATGGCCGTGGTTTCGTAATCCAGCCCGAGGTTTTTACCGTTCTCTTCGTAGACATAGGGCGCCCACGGCTCGGTGACAATACGCAACTTTTCGCCTCGAGCGGCGAAGCTCAGGCAAGCAAAAACCAGCACGGCGAATAATTGCGTGATCAAAGGCATGGCTTGAGATTACGACGAGAAACGCGAAAGAGCCAGAAAGTGCCTGCACAAGCTCTGTTTCGGGCCTTTAAAAGCAAAAGATCGCAGCTGCGACACCCCAGTAGGAGCTGCCGAAGACTGCGATCTTTTGATCTTTCTATGATGCTTAACGCGGCAACTTCAGGTTATTCCAGATCGCCAGGCTAGGCTCAGCCTGGTTCATGGAATAGAAGTGCAGACCCGGCGCGCCACCTTGCAGCAGGCGTTCGCACATCTCGCTGACAACTTGCTCACCAAAGCGCTGAATGCTTTGCGTGTCATCGCCGTAGGCTTCCAGTTGCTTGCGGATCCAGCGCGGGATTTCCGCACCGCAGGCATCAGAGAAGCGCGCGAGTTTGCTGTAGTTGGTGATCGGCATGATCCCCGGAACGATCGGCAGATCCACACCCTGCGCCTGCAAACGGTCGACGAAGTAGAAGTAGCTGTCGGCGTTGAAGAAGTACTGGGTGATGGCGCTGTCGGCGCCGGCACGGGCCTTGCGGATGAAATTGGCCAGATCGTCTTCGTAGTTGCGCGCTTGCGGATGCATCTCCGGGTAAGCGGCAACTTCGATATGGAAATGATCACCGGTTTCTTCACGAATGAATTCAACCAGTTCATTGGCGTGACGCAGCTCACCGCTGGTCATGCCCATGCCGGATGGCAGGTCGCCACGCAGGGCGACGATACGCTTGATGCCGGCAGCCTTGTACTCGTTCAGCAGGCCGCGCAGGTCGTCCTTGCTGTCGCCGACGCACGACAGGTGCGGTGCGGCCGGTACTTTGACTTCGCTTTCCAGTTGCAGAACGGTGTTGAGGGTGCGATCACGGGTCGAACCACCAGCGCCATAGGTGCAGGAGAAGAAATCGGGATTGTACGTTGCCAACTGACGGGCAACGTTGAGCAGCTTTTCATGCCCAGCATCGGTCTTGGTCGGGAAGAACTCGAAGCTGTAGCGACGGTCTTGGGACATGGTCATACCCTTGGAAACAAGAACCTTCGAGGCGCTGCAATCCCGTGTGGGAGCGAGCAAGCACCTGTTAGTAGCGGTAAGCGTGCGGCTTGAACGGGCCTTCGACGGTCACGCCGATGTAGTCAGCCTGTTGCTTGGTCAGTTGGGTGACCACGCCGCCGAAGCCGCGAACCATTTCCAGGGCCACTTCTTCGTCGAGTTTCTTCGGCAGTACTTCAACGGTCAGGCGCTCGGCTTTCTGGGCTGGCGACAGGTCGGCGTACTTCTGGCCGAACAGGAAGATCTGTGCCAGAACCTGGTTGGCGAACGAACCGTCCATGATGCGGCTTGGGTGGCCAGTGGCGTTACCCAGGTTAACCAGACGGCCTTCGGCCAGCAGGATCAGGTAGTCGTCGTTCTGCGCGTCGAACGCGCCCGGGCCGGTACGGTGGATCTTGTGTACCTGTGGCTTCACTTCTTCCCATGCCCAGTTCTTGCGCATGAAAGCGGTGTCGATTTCGTTGTCGAAGTGACCGATGTTGCAGACAACAGCGCGCTTCTTCAGGGCTTTGAGCATGTTCGCGTCGCAAACATTGACGTTACCGGTGGTGGTCACGATCAGGTCGATCTTGCCCAGCAGCGCTTTGTCGATGCTCGCTTCGGAACCGTCGTTGATACCGTCGATGAACGGCGAAACCAGTTCGAAACCGTCCATGCATGCTTGCATGGCGCAGATCGGGTCAACTTCGGAGACTTTAACGATCATGCCTTCCTGACGCAGCGACTGAGCCGAACCCTTGCCCACGTCACCGTAACCGATGACCAGCGCTTGCTTGCCGGACAGCAGGTGGTCGGTACCACGCTTGATCGCGTCGTTCAGGCTGTGACGGCAGCCGTACTTGTTGTCGTTCTTGGACTTGGTCACCGAGTCGTTGACGTTGATGGCCGGGATTTTCAGCTCGCCTTTGGCCAGCATGTCCAGCAGACGGTGTACGCCGGTGGTGGTTTCTTCGGTCACGCCGTGAACGCGATCCAGTACTTGTGGGTACTTGTCGTGCAGCAACTGAGTCAGGTCGCCGCCGTCGTCGAGGATCATGTTGGCGTCCCATGGCTGGCCATCCTTCAGGATGGTCTGCTCCAGGCACCACTCGTACTCTTCTTCAGTTTCGCCTTTCCAGGCGAAAACCGGGATACCGGCAGCAGCGATAGCGGCAGCAGCCTGATCCTGAGTCGAGAAAATGTTGCAGGACGACCAGCGTACTTCGGCACCCAGGGCAACCAGGGTTTCGATCAGCACGGCAGTCTGAATGGTCATGTGGATGCAGCCGAGGATCTTGGCGCCTTTCAACGGCTGTTCGCCGGAGTACTTGCGACGCAGACCCATCAGGGCCGGCATTTCCGATTCGGCGATGATGGTTTCGCGACGGCCCCAGGCAGCCAGGGACATGTCGGCAACTTTGTAATCGTTAAAATCTGCAGGCGTGATAACAGCGCTCATGAAGAGCCTCCATTCGTAATGTATGCGAATGGGCGCCGTTGTGCGTTTAGTGTCCGGCCTGAGCCAGTCAACGCCCCATCCGAGCCTGACAGGTTGAACCTGCTGCAGCGCCCCTCGGACAGGTGGCGGGAAAACGGTAGCAAGTGAACGTTACCGTTTTGAAACGGGGGCGATTATAGCCGTCTAGACTGATCTTCCAAAGGGTTTCTGTCGGCCAGATGAAGATCGTTAATGACGACCATAGTCGAAGCCGCATGGAGCCTGACCGCTCAGTCTGCCAAGATACCGTCCATCGTTCGGCAAGACACTCAGGAGTGAAGATGAATTTCCACACCCGCAAATGGGTAAAACCCGAAGACCTCAACCCCAACGGCACCCTGTTCGGTGGCAGCCTGTTGCGCTGGATCGACGAAGAAGCGGCGATTTACGCGATCGTCCAGTTGGGCAACCAGCGCGTGGTGACCAAGTACATTTCCGAAATCAATTTCGTCAGCGCCTCGCGCCAGGGCGACATCATCGAACTGGGCATCACTGCCACCGAGTTCGGCCGCACCTCGATCACCCTGACCTGCGAAGTGCGCAACAAAATCACCCGCAAGAGCATTCTGACGGTTGAGAAGATGGTGTTTGTGAACCTCGGTGAAGACGGGTTGCCGGCTCCGCACGGGCGCACTGAAATCAAATATGTGAAAGATCAGTTCCAGGAAGATGAATTGGTCACCAAATAACATCGGCGGTGCTTTCTTCGCGAGCAAGCTCGCTCCCACAAGGATCACGCTGTACCTGTGGGAGCGAGCCTGCTCGCGAAAGCGGTTGTCCTGTCACCGAAGATTGATCAGGCCACTGAACAGCCATGAACCGCCGGGGTCGTAGGTAAACACCACCCCCACGGTTCCCACGCCATGACCACTCCCACCGACGGCAAGACCCCCGACCTCTCGGCCAAAGAGCAGCACGAAGTCGAGAAAAACCAGCCGCCCCGCGCGGCTGTCCTGCACGAAATCATCCGCAGCCAAGGCGATCAGGAGCTGGAGCGCAGTATCGCCGCGCTCTGGTGGTCGGCGTTGGCGGCGGGGTTGACCATGGGCCTGTCATTGATGGGCATGGGCCTGCTCAATTCGCGTCTGCCCGAAGGTGACGAGTTCAAGGTAATCGCCAGTTTCGGCTACTGCGCAGGCTTCCTCGCGGTGATCCTCGCCCGCCAGCAACTGTTCACCGAAAACACCTTGACCGCCGTATTGCCGGTCATGACCAAGCCGACCCTGCAAAATTTCGGCCGGTTGATCCGCCTGTGGACAGTGGTTTTGGTCGGTAATCTGTGCGGGACGATTCTGGTCGCGTACGTGATGCTCGAATTGCCGATCTTCGACACCAAGACTGACCACGCCTTCCTCGAAATCGGTCGCAAGGTCATGGAAAACCACGCCAGCCAGATGTTCGCGAAGGGCATCGTTTCCGGCTGGATGATCGCCACCATGGTCTGGATGATCCCGTCCATGGAGAGCGCGAAGATGTGGATCATCATCCTTATCACCTACCTGATGGCGCTCGGCGATTTCACCCATATTGTGGTGGGTTCAGCGGAAGTGTCGTATCTGGTGTTTGCCGGCGAGTTGCCGTGGAGCGATTTCTGGGCGGTATTCGCAGGCCCCACGCTGGCAGGGAATATCATTGGTGGCAGCTTTATCTTTGCGCTGATCAGCCATGCGCAGATTCGCAGCGAGAGCGGTGCGCCTAAGGAGCCTGCGGATCAGGCCGGGAAACCTGATCCGCAGGAGATCAAAAAATGATCAGTGGTGAGCGGCTTCGCTGATGGTCACGGGCTCGTTGCGAGTTGCGTACTTGACCAGTTTGCCGATGGTCAGACCCTGCAACAGGATCGATGACAGCACCACGATGTAAGTGATGCTCAGCAGCAGATCGCGCTCCGGGCCCAACGGCAGGGCCAACGCCAGTGCCACCGAAACACCGCCGCGCAAACCGCCCCAGGTCAGAATCCGGATGGTGCCGGCCGGCACCGTCCGCCAGCGGCGCAGCAGGACAATCGCCGGGGCCACGGTGAGCAGGCGCGACAGCAGAATCGCCACCGCCAGCAAACCCGCTGCAGCCATGTGCAGCCAGTTGAATGGCAGCAGCAACAGCTCCATGCCGATCAGCGCGAACAGCAGCGCGTTGAGCATGTCATCGAGCAATTCCCAGAAACCGTCCAGATAACGACGGGTCATGTCATTCATCGCCAGATTGCGCCCGACGTTACCGATGATCAGACCTGCGACCACCATCGCAATCGGTGCGGAAACGTGAATCTCGGTAGACATCGCCGAACCACCAATGACCAGCGCCAGCGTCAGCATCACGGTGATTTGATGCTGCTCGACGCTTTTGATCATTCGATAAACCAGATAACCGATCAGGCCGCCAAACAGCACGCCGCCAATCGCTTCGTGAACGAACAACATCGCGGTGGCGCTGATGGTCGGGGTTTCGCCGAGTTGGGCGATGCCCAGCAACACGGTGAACACCACCACGGCTGTGCCGTCATTGAACAGCGACTCGCCGACGATGGTGGTTTTCAGCGGTTTCGAGGCATTGGCGGTACGCAGCACGCCGAGCACCGCGATCGGGTCGGTCGGCGAAATCAACGCGCCGAACAGCAAGCAATACAAGAAGCTCACGTGCCAGCCGAACAGGGCGAAAATGTAATAGGCGAGGCTGCCGATCACCGTGGTGGCAATCAACACACCGAAAGTCGCCAACAGACCGATGGGCCAGCGGTAGCTGCGCAGGTCGTTGAGGTTGACGTGCAGGGCGCCGGCGAACAGCAGGAACGAGAGCATCCAGTTCATCAGCAGATCGCCGAAGTCGATCTGGCCAATCAGTTGCTGCACGCGTTCTTCGAGACCGGGGTAACCGAGCACGCTCAGGCCTTGCAGGATCAGCGAGAACAGTAGCGCGGTGACCATCACGCCGATGGTCGGCGGCAGGCCGATGAAACGGAAATTGACGAAGGTGAGGAGGGTGGTGAGGCAGATGAAAGCGGCGACAAGTTCAAGCATCCGGGGTCCTTTGGATGAGGGGTGGAAGATAGCGCACCGAATCATTGGCGCAGGGGTTTGATGGGTTGAGTCAGGATCGGGACACAGTTGATGGTGTGATGAGATCAAGAGCCCCCTCACCCCAGCCCTCTCCCTTAGGGAGAGGGGGAAAGGGGGCAGATCTTCAAGTCTTTCAGGGGCTGAGTTCGGCTCGAAATTTCAGGTCGATGTAACTCGAACATTCAACACGGTCAGTCCCCTCTCCCTCTGGGAGAGGGTTAGGGTGAGGGCTAGCCGGACACATTGACCGCAGCCGCTTCGCGACGTTGCAGATAGATGAAAAACAGCGCCGTCAGCACCGTGAATACACCGACCAGCGCACCCGTCCATGGCAAGTCCGCCAGATCCGCGCCACTGGCCACCACCAGTCCGCCGATCCACGCACCCGCTGCGTTGCCAAGGTTGAATGCGCTCTGGTTCAACGTCGAGCCCAGGTTCGGTGCTTCATGCGCCTGATCGATGATCAGCAGTTGCAGAATCGGGCACAGCGCAAAAGCGAAAATCCCCCACAGCACCAGCGTGATTGCCGCTGGCACCACCGAGCGACTGGTCTGACTGAACGCCGCCAGAATCACCACCACCGCCAAGGCCACACCAACCAGCGACGGCAGCAAACGGCTATCAGCCAGACGCCCGCCGAGCATGCTGCCACCGGTCAAACCGACGCCGAACAACAGCAACATCACCGTCACGCCATGCGGGCTGACGCCGGTGATGTCCTGGAGGATCGGCGCGATATAGGTAAACACGCTGAACAGACTGGTCGACGCGAGCACACTCATGCCCAGCGCCAGCAACACGTTGACCTTGCCCAGTACCTTGAATTCGCTGGCGAGGTTGGCCTTGTCCATGGGGATGTGTTTTGGCAGCCACAACCATTGCGCGAGCGCCGCAATCACACCAATCACCGACACCGCCCAGAACGTCGAGCGCCAGCCGGCATAATGCCCGAGCGCCGTGCCCAGCGGCACGCCGAGAACGTTGGCCAAGGTCAGGCCGGTGAACATCATTGCAATCGCCTGCGCGCGTTTGTTCGGTGCGACCAGCCCGGCGGCAACCACCGAGCCAATGCCGAAGAACGCGCCGTGGCACAGCGCGGTGACCACGCGAGCGGCCATCAGCGTCGCGTAGTTCGGCGCGAGTGCGCAGAGCACGTTGCCAAGGATGAACATCAGCGTCATTCCCAACAGCGTCGCTTTGCGCGGCATGTTCGCGGTGCCGATCGCCAGGATCGGGGCGCCGAACACCACGCCCAGGGCGTAGCCGGTAATCAGCAGGCCCGCATGGGGAATGCTCACGGAGAGGTCCCGGGCGACATCGGGCAGCAGGCCCATGATGACGAATTCAGTGGTGCCGATGCCGAACGCGGCAACAGCGAGTGCAAGCAAGGCGAGTGGCATGCGCAAGGTCTCTGTCGATAGTCTTGACGCTTTGATCAGGCATACGCAGGCCGACGACCGCTCTCGAAGGAGGACGGTACAGGCAGGAATTATTGGTTTTTTCTGTGCGCAACTGAGTGCGGCGTGGTCGCTTGCAGTATAAACAGCTGCTGACACATCGCGAATCAATAATCTGACTAATTGGCTCGCTAACAACAATAAGGAGTGGAACGTGCTGGCGACAGCTTTGGTATTGATGGCGGCGCTGTTGCATGCGACGTGGAATACGTTAATCAAGTTCAGCGCCGAGCGACTGTTGGTAGTGGCGTGCATGGACACCGTGGCGCTGCTGGTCGTTGCCATCGCGTTTCCATTCGTGAGCTTGCCGCCCATGGAAATCTGGCCATGGATTCTCGCTTCGGCAGCCTTTGAGCTGCTGTATCGCTACCTGCTGATTCAAGCCTACCGGGTCGGCGATCTCGGGCTGGTGTATCCGCTGATGCGCGGATTATCGCCTTTGGTGGTGCTCGCGCTGACCCTGATCTTCGCGGGAGAGGTGCTCACCACGCAGCAAATCTTCGGCATCATGCTGATCCCGTTCGGCATGGTTTGTCTGCTATGGCAGGGTGGCGGTGGCAAGCATTTGCCATGGTCGATGTTGCCGGTGGTGGCGCTGATCGGCCTGTGTATCGGTTGCTACACCTACATCGATGGTCAGGCGTTGCGGCGTTGGTCGCACCCGCTCGATTACCTGGTCTGGGTCACGCTGCTCAGCGCCTGGCCGTTTCCGCTGTTGGCATGGGTCGCCAAGCGGCCGGCGTTCATGTTGTTCTGGCGTGAGCAATGGAAGCTGGGGTTGGCGGTGGGCTTCTGCGTATTGGCCAGCTACGCTCTGGTGCTGTGGGCGATGCAGTTGGGTTCGATTGCGGAAGCGGCGGCATTGCGCGAGATCAGCGTAATTCTGGTGGTGCTGTTCGGTATGCGCTACCTCAAAGAACCTTTTGGCCGGCCGCGGCTCTTAGCCTGTGGGCTGGTACTGATCGGCATGCTGGTAATGAAGTTCTGACCGCTCGCGAACTCTAAAACTCGAAAAAGGACGGCGTTATGACGGTGGCTCTGTGGTGTGTGTTGATTGCGATTTTTCTGCCGTATATCTGCACCGGCGTGGCGAAAGCCGTGGGCGGCTACCGGCTGAGTGATAACCACGATCCGCGCGACTTTCTCGAAAGTCTCAACGGTGTGGCGAGGCGTGCCCATGCCGCGCAGATGAACAGCTTTGAAGTGACGCCGGCATTTGCGGCGGCAGTGATTGTTGCGCACCTGGTGGGGACGGCGGAGCTGGTGACGGTCAATGTGCTGGCGGTGCTGTTTATCACCAGTCGCCTGCTCTACATCATTTGCTACCTGGCGGACTGGGCGATCTTGCGCTCGCTGGTGTGGTTTGTGGGGATGGGGTTGATTGCTTCGTTCTTCTTTGTGTCTGTTTGATTATCGGTGTTGCTGATGGCCTCATCGCGAGCAGGCTCACTCCTACATTTTGGAATGCGTTCCCCTGTAGGAGTGAGCCTGCTCGCGATAGCTATCTGATTACCTCAGCAGATTCCAAGGGTTACTTCTTCTCTGTATCAGCCACCTGCGGCACTTGCGGCAGCGCTGCGCCTTTGGGCCAAAGCATCCAGATCTGCCCCTGCTGTTTCATGTCCCCGGCCAGTTGCCCGGCCGCATCACCGGTGCCCCAGAACAGATCCGCACGCACCTCGCCGGCAATCGCGCCGCCGGTATCTTGTGCCGCCACCGGGCGAACCAGTGCCGTGCCATCCGGTTTTGTCGTCGACAGCCACAGCAGGCTGCCCAACGGAATCACCTTGCGATCGACTGCCGCGCTATAACCGGCAGTCAACGGCACGTTCAGCGAACCGCGCGGGCCTTCGTTGCTGTCCGGGTTGCGCGTGAAGAACACGTAGCTCGGGTTGCTGCCCAGCAGTTCCGGAATGCGCGAAGGATTGGCCTTGGCCCAGTTGCTGATCGCGCTCATGGTCACGTCTTCTTTCTTCAGCTCGCCTTGCTCGACCAGCCAGCGCCCGATTGGGCGATACGGATGGCCGTTCTGATCGGCGTAGGCGATGCGCAACTGTTTGCCGTCCTCGGTCTGAATTCGCCCGGAACCCTGGATCTGCAGGAATTGCAGATTCATCGGGTCGGTCAGGTAGGCAACCACCGGAGCTTTTACACCTTTGGATTCAATGGTGGCGGCATCGTCGTAAGGCTTGAGCACGCGACCTTCGAGGCGGCCGCGCAGGCGTTTGCCTTTCAGCTCCGGGTAAATGCTGTCCAGCGAGACAATGATCATGTCTTCGGGCACGCCGTACACCGGCACATTGGCCCTTTCGGTGGGCGTCAGGCTGCCGGGGTAGACCGGTTCGTAGTAACCGGTGATCAAACCGTTCGGGTTGTCGTTTTCAGCACGCAGGCCGTAAACGTCGAGGTTTTGCTTAAGGAAGGCGCGAATCTCGCCAGCACTTTGTGGCACGTTGGCCGCAGCGGCGCAGGTGGAGCCCCATACGGCATCAGCTTTGAGTCGGGTGCAGGCGCTACGCCACGAACCGAAACCGGCGACCAGATCGCTATCGGATACTGCCGGCAGTGCTTCCCAGGTGGCGCTGGAATAAGTGGCCAGTGCGTGGGTTTTTGGTTTGGCGCTATCACCGCCGGTGCAGCCAGCGAGAATCGCCACTAGAGGCAGGGATGCGATCAGCGGGTGACGCCAGGCCTTGAAAGGGCTGTTCATGGAGTAATTCCTGTGCCGGTTGACCGAGTGCTCCATGCGCTCGAGCAACCCGTATTTTTAATAGGGCTATTGGTGTTTGGCGGTGACGCGAGGATACTGGCCGCCGAATTCCGTGACCTGAAGCCACCATGACTCTTAAAAGCATTTCTGTTGTATTGCTGGCCTGTCTGACCTTGTCCGCCTGTGGCGGTGTCGATCCGAATTCTCCACTGGGCCAACGCAAGGCGATCTTCAAACAGATGCTCAAGACCGGTGAAGATCTGGGAGGCATGTTGCGTGGGCGCATTCCGTTCGACGGGCCGAAATTCGCCGAGGGCGCGGTCAAGCTTGATGCGTTGTCCCATGAGCCGTGGAAGCACTTCCCGCAGGTTCGCGAAGAAGATCACACCAGCGCCAAGGACGATGTCTGGAAACAACAGGCACGTTTTCAGGAAATGGCCCGCAACCTTGAAGCCGCCACCGGTGAATTGGTGATTGCCAGCCAGGTGCAGCCGTACAAGGCCAGCAATCTCGGGCCTGCGGTGCAGAAAGTTGAAGATGCCTGCAGCGCTTGTCATAAACAGTTTCGCGATCATTGATATTTAAAAGATCGCAGCCTGCGGCAGCTCCTACCCTGATCAATGTAGGAGCTGCCGCAGGCTGCGATCTTTTGATTTTTACTTATCGATTTCGTCCAGCGCGTCCTGAAGTTCTTTGCGCGATTCGGCGAGTTTGTCTTTGCGCTTGTTGATCTTCTCTGGATCGCCTTTCTTCATCGCCTTGTCGAGATCAGCCTGGCGCTTGCTCACTTCGTGCTTGGCGTCGAGCACCTTGTTTTCGCGTTCTTTCTTCAGGCCCGCGTCGGTGCAGTGTTCGATCACCTCACGCAGGGCAGTTTCCAGGCCTGCCTGCTGATCAGCGTTGCCGCGCGACTTGGCCTGTTCGATCTGGTTCATGATGCCTTGCTTCTTGGCCGCGCAACCGGTCAGGCCCGGGGCGTCTTCGTCGGCCATGACAGGGGCGGCCATCACGCCACAAAGGGTCAGCATGGCGAGCGGTGCGAGAAATTTCATAAAAGCTCCATGTGCAAAGGCAATCGGGTCGGGGCGGCACTGCGCTGTTGGAGCGCCTCGGTGGTGGTTGGGTTCCCGGGGTGCCGGGATTGCGTGCTCAGAAACCGTCGATGCCGGCGTTCCGCAAGGTATCGCTCAAGGCTAACACCTGCGGGTCGCGGAAGAAGGCGCTCAATTGCGCTGCGCGACCGGGGCCGATACCGGGTTCTGCCTGCCATTGTTCGGTGTCTCGTTGTGCCAGCGCCTGCCATGAATCGGGGAGTTGTGCCTCACCGCTTGGCGGCAAACCCAAAGCCTTGAGCCACTGAGCGAAGGGCCGTTGGCGGGCGCTGTGAAAACTGTGCATCAGGCGGGCGCTGCTGCGTTCGCCAAAGCCGGCAATGTTAGCAAGCTCCGGCTCATCAAGGGTCAACCAATCCAGCAGGTTATTCAGGCGGCCTGTTTCGAAAAGTTTCTCCCAGGTGCCGCGACCGACATGCTGCATCGCCAGTCCCTGCTTGCCACTGAGCCAGGTCAAGCGGGCGAGAAACTGGCTTTCGCAACCAGGGGTAGGTTGCCAGCAACTCAAGGTATGGAAGTCGTCGGCGTTGGGGAGGTTGATCTCTGCCCGCTCGGCGGTTCGCAGCACGACGCCGTCGAGCCGGGGAATGGTCAGGCCGGCGAGGCTGATGGCGACCTGATCACCAGGACGAATATCCAGTGCCTGCCAGCGTTTTAGCGAACTGGCGCTGACCCGTTTTATCTCTCGGTCATCGAGCCTGACCGGGTTCAGCTCGATCACCGGGGTGATGCGCCCGGTGCGCCCGATCTTGAAATTAACCTTGCGGACTTCGGCCAGTACCTGCGCGAATGGGTATTTCCAAGCGATGGCCCAGTAGGGAGCACGTGCCTGCCAGCGTTCGGCGGGTGGGCGCTGACCCTGACGCAGAACCACGCCGTCGGTTGCGAAGGGAAGGGGTGAGCGATACCAGTGATCGCGCCATTTCTGCGCCTCTGCGAGTTCGCTGACCGGTTGGCTGTAAGGTTCCGTCGTGGCGAAACCCAGAGTCGCCAATCCGGTTATTCGCTTGGGCAAGTCCAGGGGGCTTTGCGGCCAGTCCCAGGCGAAGAATCCGATTCCGGCGGCTTGTTCTGTATTCAGGAATTTACGCCCCATCAATCCGGCGATGGTGGCGCGAGCGTTGACGCTGCCGGATTTGGCTTGCACGTGTTCGTTCAAGCGCCAATAAAGTTCGCCTTGTACCAGCAGGTCCAGCGGTTGCGTCAGGCGTTGCGGAATGGCGGCGATCTTTTGCGCTGATGGCGTCCAGTCCTGGCCCCGAATCCCGTCACCACGACTGATGGCCTGATGCAGAACGCCTGCGCGGTAAATCAGCGTCACCGCGACGCCGTCGATCTTGGGTTGTACCCAGACATCCCGGCGGTCGCGTAGCCACGCTTCCACGGCGGCTGCTTCGTGTAATTTATCCAGGCCGGTATGGGCGATGGGGTGGGTGATTGAACCTGAGGCGGTGCGCAGTGGCACAGGTGCGGGTGGCAGATCGAAGCAGCGCTGCCACTCAGTTAAGCGCAGACGTGACTGATCGTAGAGTTCGTCGGCAATCAGCGAGCGGCCTTCGCGGTGATAGGCGTCGTCCCATTGGTTGATCTGTTTTTGCAGGGCGGTGATTTCGCTTTTTGCTTGAGTAGCTGGCCATTTCGGGCAATCGGCGTGGGCGTTGAGGGCCGTACAGGCCACGAGGAAAACAAACAGCAGGCGCAGCGTGACAAGCATGGTGAGCGTCCTTGCTCAGGGGGAATGCTTGAAGGTTAGAAGACAATCTGGAGCGTGGTAGACGGGGTGTTTTGCGGGGTGTGTCTGGCCGGAAATTGATGTCGGTTCGGCTGGCCCCTTCGCGAGCAAGCTCGCTCCCACAGGGGGGCGAGTTCAAAACTGTATTTCAGGCATGAAAAAGCCCCGCACGGGGCGAACCGTGCGGGGCTTTTTTGTACCGCCAGGGAGTCTTACAGACCAGCAGCAGAACGCAGGGCGTCCGCGCGGTCGGTTTTTTCCCAGGTGAACGTGGTGAAGGTGTCTTCGCCAACGGTCTTGGTCTCTGACGCGCGACCGAAGTGGCCGTACGCTGCAGTTTCCTGGTACATCGGGTGCAGCAGGTCGAGCATAGTGGTGATTGCGTATGGACGCAGGTCGAACACTTCGCGGACCAGTTTGACGATCTTGTCATCGCTGATCTTGCCGGTGCCGAAGGTGTTCAGCGAGATCGAGGTAGGCTGAGCCACACCGATCGCGTAGGAAACCTGAATCTCGCAACGCTCGGCCAGGCCGGCCGCGACGATGTTCTTGGCCACGTAACGGCCAGCGTAGGCCGCCGAACGGTCAACCTTCGATGGATCTTTACCGGAGAACGCGCCACCGCCGTGACGGGCCATGCCGCCGTAGCTGTCGACGATGATCTTGCGACCGGTCAGACCGCAGTCACCTACCGGGCCGCCAATGATGAACTGGCCGGTCGGGTTGATGTGGAACTGGGTGTCTTTGCTCAGCAGTTCGGCAGGCAGCACGTGCTTGACGATCAGCTCCATCACGCCTTCGCGCAGGTCTTTGTACGACACTTCAGGGTTGTGCTGGGTCGACAGAACAACCGCGTCGATACCAACAACCTTGCCGCCTTCGTAACGGCAAGTCACTTGCGACTTGGCGTCCGGGCGCAGCCAAGGCAGCAGACCCGATTTACGGGCTTCGGCCTGGCGCTGCACCAACTGGTGCGAGAAGGTGATCGGCGCTGGCATCAGCACGTCGGTTTCGTTGCTGGCGTAGCCGAACATCAGGCCCTGGTCGCCGGCGCCCTGATCTTCAGGCTTGGCACGGTCAACACCCTGGTTGATGTCTGGGGACTGCTTGCCGATGATGTTCATCACGCCGCACGTCGCGCCGTCGAAGCCGACTTCGGAGCTGGTGTAGCCGATGTCGCAGATTACGTCACGAACGATCTGCTCCAGGTCGACCCAGGCGCTGGTGGTCACTTCACCGGCAACGATGGCCACGCCGGTCTTGACCAGGGTTTCCACGGCAACGCGTGCGTGTTTGTCCTGGGCAATAATGGCGTCCAGCACCGCATCGGAAATCTGGTCGGCGATTTTGTCCGGATGTCCTTCGGACACGGACTCGGAGGTGAAGAGGGAGTATTCGCTCATCTCGATGTTTTCCTGAATTTACCGATGGTGAGTGTCGCCAGCCGGTCGCTGAAAATGGCGGACCTGGATCTGGAAACCATTACGTAAGCCTACATAGAGGCTTTCCCCGGGAACGAGTCCCGCAGCGGTGGCCCAACGGGCCAAATCGTCCTGTTCAAACCCCAACCACAGATCACCGCAGGCCTCCCTGGCCCAACTCTGGTTGTGGCTACATAACTCTGTCACGAGCAGGCTACCGCCCGGTTGCAGCAGGTTGGCCATATGCTTGAGTGCGTCGGCCGGCGCGGCGAAATGGTGCAACACCATGTTCAACACCACGCAATCGGCCGTAAGGCTTGTGCCATTCAATGCATCGGCCAATTGCAGGCTGACGTTAGCCAGCTGTTCACGTTCACATACCTGGCGCGCCAGTTCGAGCATCGCCGGGCTGTTGTCCAGCGCGGTTACGGTGCCGAAGCGACGGGCCAGTTCCGGCAAAAAAGCACCATCGCCGGGGCCGACTTCAATGGCCGTGGCTGCACCATCGAAGTTCAGTTTGTCGAGCAGGGCCAGCACGCTGTCACGGTACTGCGGCAGGCCTGCGATCAAGTCTTGCTGGGCACGGAATTTTTCCGCCACCCGGGTGAAAAAGTCCTGACTGGCGGCGGCACGTTGGCCGTGAACCTGTTCGATGCGCGCTTGCACGTCGTCAGGCAGTGCCAGGTTGTCGACTTCTTCTAACAATGCAGCGTGCAGCTTGCCGCCGAGCAATTCGGTGTGGGGCAGGGCGCGGCGATAAAAGATCGCGTTGCCTTCGCGGCGCGTCGCCACCAGGTCGGCTTGTGCCAGTACCTTGAGGTGGTGACTCATGCCGGACTGACCAATGCCGAAAATCTGCGCCAGCTCCAGCACGCCGAACGAATCGTTGGCCAGCGCGCGCAATACATTCAGGCGCAGCGGATCGCCGCCGGCCTTGCACAGGGCCGCCAGCTCGTCGCAATCGTCATGGCGAATGGAAGGCACGCGTAAGTTCATAGGGCTGGCAGTCTAGAGAGGGGGGCAAATCATCGCAAGGCCAATATCAAAAAGTTTTGATATTGCTCGATAAATGGCACTTCTCCCGAAACGGTTAACTCTACAAACGAACAGCGGAAAGGTTTCACCTACCGAAACCACTGCTATCCATTGGAAAAACGCCTCCGGATGACTATCTGTCATTGCCCCGAGGCGCTCCGGTGAGGGAAAATGCCCTCCTTTTTTCCGTTTCAATCTATTCACACCCAGGAGATCAGCGATGCCTAGCCGTCGTGAGCGTGCCAACGCCATTCGTGCCCTCAGCATGGATGCCGTGCAAAAAGCCAACAGCGGCCATCCCGGTGCCCCTATGGGTATGGCAGATATCGCCGAAGTGCTTTGGCGCGACTACCTCAAGCACAACCCGAGCAATCCATCGTTCGCCGACCGTGACCGCTTCGTGCTGTCCAACGGCCACGGCTCGATGTTGATCTACTCGCTGCTGCACCTGACCGGTTACGACCTGTCGATCGAAGACCTCAAGCAGTTCCGTCAGCTGCACAGCCGCACCCCAGGCCACCCGGAATTCGGCTACACCCCGGGCGTTGAAACCACCACCGGCCCATTGGGTCAGGGTCTTGCCAACGCCGTCGGTTTCGCTCTGGCAGAAAAAGTCCTGGCAGCGCAGTTCAACCGCCCAAACCACAACATCGTTGACCACCACACCTACGTTTTCCTGGGTGATGGCTGCATGATGGAAGGCATTTCCCACGAAGTCGCATCCTTGGCTGGCACTCTGGGTCTGGGCAAGCTGATCGCTTTCTACGATGACAACGGCATCTCCATCGACGGCGAAGTCGAAGGCTGGTTCACCGATGACACGCCGAAGCGTTTCGAAGCCTACAACTGGCAAGTGATCCGCAACGTTGACGGTCACGACCCGGAAGAGATCAAGACCGCCATCGAAACCGCGCGCAAGAGCCCGCTGCCGACCCTGATCTGCTGCAAGACCACCATCGGTTTCGGTTCGCCGAACAAGCAAGGCAAAGAAGACTGCCACGGCGCTCCACTGGGTGATGCGGAAATCGCGCTGACCCGTCAGGCGCTGAACTGGAACCACGGCCCGTTCGAAATCCCGGCCGACATCTATGCCGAGTGGGATGCCAAGGAAAAAGGTCGCGCGGCCGAAGCCGAGTGGGATCAGCGTTTCGCTGCCTACTCCGCTGCATTCCCGACCGAAGCCAACGAACTGGTGCGTCGTCTGAGCGGTGAGCTGCCAGCTGACTTCTCGGAAAAAGCTTCGGCTTACATCGCTGAAGTTGCGGCCAAAGGCGAAACCATCGCCAGCCGTAAAGCCAGCCAGAACACCCTGAACGCGTTCGGCCCGTTGCTGCCGGAACTGCTCGGCGGCTCCGCTGACCTGGCCGGTTCCAACCTGACCCTGTGGAAAGGTTGCAAAGGCGTCAGCGCTGAAGATGCCAGCGGCAACTACATGTACTACGGCGTGCGCGAATTCGGCATGACCGCAATCATGAACGGCGTGACCCTGCACGGCGGCCTGGTGCCTTACGGCGCGACCTTCCTGATGTTCATGGAATACGCCCGCAACGCCGTGCGCATGTCCGCGCTGATGAAGAAGCAAGTGATCCACGTCTACACCCACGACTCCATCGGTCTGGGCGAAGACGGCCCGACGCACCAGCCGATCGAGCAACTGACCAGCCTGCGTACCACACCGAACCTCGACACCTGGCGTCCAGCCGATGCCGTTGAATCGGCAGTGGCCTGGAAAAATGCGCTGGAGCGCAAGGACGGCCCATCGGCGCTGATCTTCTCGCGCCAGAACCTGCAGCACCAGGAACGCGATGCCGGCCAGATTGCCGACATCAGCCGTGGCGGTTACGTGCTGAAGGACTGCGCAGGCGAGCCTGAGCTGATCCTGATCGCCACCGGTTCGGAAGTCGGTCTGGCTGTTCAGGCGTTCGACAAGCTGACCGAACAAGGTCGCAAGGTGCGTGTGGTTTCCATGCCGTGCACCAGCGTTTTCGATGCTCAGGACGCTGGCTACAAACAAGCCGTGCTGCCGTTGCAGGTCAGCGCGCGTATCGCGATCGAAGCGGCACACGCCGACTTCTGGTTCAAGTACGTGGGTCTGGAAGGTCGCGTGATTGGCATGACTACTTACGGCGAATCGGCTCCGGCTTCGGCACTGTTCGAAGAGTTCGGCTTCACCCTGGAAAACATCCTGGGTCAGGCTGAAGAACTGCTGGAAGACTGATCCAGAAAAGATGTCGTCTGAGCTGACGCCTTCGCGAGCAAGCTCGCTCCCACATTGGAACGCATTTCCCTGTGGGAGCGAGCTTGCTCGCGAAAGCGTTGGTTCGGGCAACATCGCACTACCCGATTCACCACGGTAATCGAGAACCCCATGCCTCAACCGCGTCCCTTCAAAGTTGCACTCAACGGCTACGGCCGCATTGGTCGTTGCGTCTTGCGTGCGTTGTTTGAGCGAGGCGAGAAAGCCGGGTTTGAAATTGTCGCGATCAACGATCTGGCGGACATGGCCAGCATCGAATACCTGACACGCTTCGACTCCACCCACGGCCGTTTTCCGGGCGAGGTGCGAGTAGAAGGCGATTGTCTGCATATTAATGGCGACTGCGTGAAGGTCCTGCGCAGTGCCACCCCCGAAGGCATCGATTGGGCGTCGCTGGGCGTCGATCTGGTGCTCGAATGTTCCGGTGCCTACAACACTCGTGAAGACGGCCAGCGCTTTCTCGACGCTGGTGCGCCGCGTGTGCTGTTCTCGCAGCCAATGGCCAGCGAGGCGGATGTCGACGCCACCATCGTCTATGGCGTCAATCAGGACTGCCTGACCGGCGACGAACTGCTGGTGTCCAACGCCTCCTGCACCACCAACTGCGGCGTGCCGCTGTTGCGCTTGCTCGACAAGGCCATTGGCCTCGATTACGTGTCGATCACTACGATTCACTCGGCGATGAACGATCAGCCGGTGATCGACGCCTATCACCATGAAGACCTGCGCCGCACGCGTTCGGCGTTCCAGTCGGTGATCCCGGTGTCCACTGGTCTGGCGCGCGGTATCGAGCGCCTGCTGCCGGAACTTGCCGGGCGAATTCAGGCCAAAGCCGTACGCGTGCCGACGGTCAACGTGTCCTGCCTCGACATCACGATGCAGACCGCCACCGCGACCGATGCCAATGAGGTCAACCGGATCCTGCGCGAAGCCGCCACCGGCGGCCCGCTCAAAGGTCTGCTCGCCTATACCGAGTTGCCGCACGCTAGCTGTGATTTCAACCATGACCCACATTCGGCCATCGTCGATGCCAGTCAGACCCGTGTTTCCGGCCCCAAGCTGGTGAACATCCTGGCCTGGTTCGACAACGAATGGGGTTTTGCCAACCGAATGCTGGACGTAGCAGAACACTATCTGCAAACAGCAACTTCAAAAAAACCGTAGGAAGTGCGACCCATGACCGTGTTGAAGATGTCCGACCTCGATCTGCAAGGTAAGCGCGTATTGATCCGCGAAGACCTCAACGTCCCAGTCAAGGACGGTGTTGTCACCAGCGATGCGCGTATCCTGGCTTCGCTGCCGACCATCAAGCTGGCCCTGGAAAAAGGCGCGGCCGTGATGGTCTGCTCGCACCTTGGCCGTCCGACCGAAGGCGAGTTCTCCGCCGAGAACAGCCTCAAGCCTGTCGCTGACTATCTGAGCAAGGCCTTGGGCCGTGAAGTGCCGCTAGTGGCCGATTACCTGGGCGGCGTTGACGTCAAGGCCGGCGACATCGTGCTGTTCGAAAACGTGCGCTTCAACAAAGGCGAGAAAAAGAACGCTGACGAACTGGCCCAGCAATACGCCGCCCTGTGCGACGTGTTTGTGATGGACGCTTTCGGCACCGCTCACCGCGCCGAAGGTTCGACCCACGGCGTGGCCAAGTTCGCCAAAGTCGCTGCCGCAGGTCCGCTGTTGGCCGCTGAACTGGATGCACTGGGCAAAGCCCTTGGCGCACCGGCTCAGCCAATGGCTGCCATTGTTGCCGGCTCCAAGGTGTCGACCAAACTCGACGTGCTGAACAGCCTGAGCCAGATCTGCGATCAACTGATCGTCGGCGGCGGCATCGCCAACACCTTCCTCGCGGCGGCCGGTCACCCGGTCGGCAAGTCGCTGTACGAACCGGATCTGCTCGACACCGCACGCGCCATCGCTGCCAAAGTCAGCGTGCCACTGCCGGTTGACGTAGTGGTTGCCAAGGAATTCGCCGAAACCGCAGAAGCCACCGTCAAGCTGATCGCTGACGTCGCTGCCGACGATATGATTCTGGACATCGGCCCGCAAACCGCAGCCAACTTCGCCGAACTGCTGAAATCGTCGAAAACCATTCTGTGGAACGGCCCGGTCGGCGTGTTTGAATTCGACCAGTTCGGTAACGGCACCAAAGTGCTGGCTCAGGCCATCGCTGAAAGCTCGGCGTTCTCCATCGCCGGCGGCGGCGACACCCTGGCCGCGATCGATAAATATGGCGTGGCTGAGCAAATCTCCTACATTTCCACCGGTGGTGGCGCGTTCCTCGAATTCGTCGAGGGCAAAGTGCTGCCAGCCGTAGAAGTCCTGGAAAGCCGGGCCAAGGCCTGAGGCCGCCCGTTTGGCCAGGCAAAGGAGTGTTTACATGGTCAAGTCGTTAGCACTGTTGTTGCTGACCGGTACGCTGGCGGCCTGCGGGAGTAACCCGAAGGCCGAAGCCACGCCGGCGCCGAGCGAGTCGCAGAAGGGCTGTTATCAGGCCGACTGGCAGGCCGAAACCAACCCGGTGCTGAACAAGCGCTCGGGCCCGGACGGTCTGGACAAATACGAGACGCAAACCCCGGCCAAGGAACATGGTTGTCCTTGACGGGTCTGACTCTTTAACTCAGGGCTGGCGGCGTGCGCCGTCAGTCGAGGAACACGGATGAAAGGCTTGATCGCCATTGCGGCGTTGGCATTGTTGGGCGGTTGCGCGCAGTTGAACCTGTTTCAGTCTTCTGCCCCGGCGGATAACTGGACGACCTGGACTTGCGACAGCCAGGCCAAAGTGCTGTGGCGCTACGCCGATGCCGGCCAGAAGGAAGTCGACGTTCGACTGGGTGGCGGTGATCAGGTCTATCGCCTGAAAGAAGAGCCGGGTGCCTCGGGCACGCTGTACAGCGACGGCATGCTGGCGTTTCACGTCAAGGGAGAGGAAGGCCTGGTGTACTGGGTCGCCACCAATGACCTGATCGGCCGCGGCTGCAAGGCTGAATAATTGCAACAACGCAGGCCCAATGTGGAAATAGATCCAACTGTGGGAGCGAGCTTGCTCGCGAAAGCGGTGGATCAGCTTGCATCAACGTTGACTGTTGAAATGCATTCGTCGGATCGCCGCCCGGAGCAAGCTCGCTCCCACAGGGGTCTAAGCAGTTCTGAAGAATTGGCTTTATCGAATCACCAGACCGGGCCTCAACCCCCGATCTGCAATCACTTGAATAGCCGCCGCCGCTCCGGCAGGCTGGCACGATTAACGACCCTCAACCGGGAGAGACACACACAATGGCACTTATCAGCATGCGCCAGATGTTGGACCACGCAGCCGAATTCGGCTACGGCGTTCCAGCCTTCAACGTCAACAATCTTGAGCAGATGCGCGCCATCATGGAAGCCGCTGACAAGACTGACTCCCCGGTGATCGTTCAGGCTTCGGCCGGCGCTCGCAAATACGCCGGCGCGCCTTTCCTGCGTCACCTGATCCTCGCCGCGATCGAAGAATTCCCGCACATCCCGGTGTGCATGCACCAGGATCACGGCACCAGCCCTGATGTCTGCCAGCGCTCGATCCAACTGGGCTTCAGCTCGGTGATGATGGACGGCTCGCTGGGCGAAGACGGCAAGACCCCGACCGACTACGACTACAACGTCCGCGTTACCCAACAAACCGTAGCCATGGCTCACGCCTGCGGCGTTTCGGTAGAAGGCGAGCTGGGCTGCCTGGGTTCGCTGGAAACCGGCATGGCCGGTGAAGAAGACGGCATCGGCGCTGAAGGCGTTCTGGATCACAGCCAAATGCTGACCGACCCGGAAGAAGCCGCTGACTTCGTCAAACGCACTCAGGTCGATGCCCTGGCCATCGCCATCGGCACCAGCCACGGCGCCTACAAGTTCACCAAGCCACCAACCGGTGACGTGCTGGCGATCGACCGCATCAAGGAAATCCACAAACGCATCCCGAACACCCACCTGGTGATGCACGGTTCGTCCTCGGTGCCACAAGAGTGGCTGGCGATCATCAACCAGTACGGCGGCGACATCAAAGAAACCTACGGCGTACCGGTTGAAGAAATCGTCGAAGGCATCAAACACGGCGTGCGCAAGGTCAACATCGACACCGACCTGCGTCTGGCATCCACCGGTGCGATGCGTCGCCTGATGGCCACCAACCCGAGCGAATTCGACCCGCGTAAATTCTTCGGCGCGACTGTTACTGCAATGCGTGACGTGTGTATCGCTCGTTATGAAGCGTTTGGTACTGCCGGTAATGCTTCGAAGATCAAACCGATCTCGCTGGAAGCGATGTATCAGCGTTATCTGAAGGGTGAGTTGAACGCCAAGGTTAACTAAGCCTGAGCGTTGAACTGCTTTAAAAGAAACCCGCCGTGAGGCGGGTTTTTTGTGGGTGAAATGTTTGGTAGCGATACTTGGAAATCCGCACTTGAAATGTCACCTATAGTGAACTTTAATAATTTTTATCAGCTTAAAGTCCGGTATAGGTGACATTTTGATCCTGAACAATCCTGCGATTTTCGCCGAACGCATTCGTCAGCTGCGAAAAGCCAAGGGCTATAGCCAGCTAATGCTGGCGCACAAGGCCAAATGCAGTCGCAAGACCATCATCGATCTTGAGGCCGGTGAAAACGTCGCTTTTTATACCGTGTTCCGGGTGATTGCCGCGTTGGGCATGGCGCTTGAAATCGTTGACAACCGAATCGATCTCAAGTCGCTCGCCGATCTGGTAGAGCATGATGAATAAGGTCAAACGACTCAACGTCATGACGCCGCAAGGCTGCGCGGGCGAGCTATCCAAAGGTTCGCAGTTCTCGTTTGCCTACCAGACGGCAGAAGCGTCTCGGGAAGTCTCGTTGGTCATGCCCTATGACCCTACGCCCGCAGTGAGCAATGTACTGCACCCAATATTTGATATGAATGTGCCCGAAGGTTTTCTGGCCGATCAGATCAAGCGCCGGATGGCCAAGCATATGCAGGTCGATGAAATGCGCCTGCTATCGGTCATTGGCGGTAATCAGATTGGGCGCCTTACTTATGAAAATCCGACTGAGCCCTCTACCGCTGTGCGCGCACAGGTCGGTCTGCAAGACATTCTGTCTGCCGACGCCTCTCAGGGTGTTTTCAACTTTCTGGTTGAAACCTACTTCGAGTCGGGTATTTCCGGAGTGCAGCCCAAGGTACTGGTGCCCGACCTGGACAAACTCACCGGTAGCCGAAAAACCATGCTTAGCTCCGATCTTATCGTCAAATCAGGAGCCGAGGAGTATGAGCACTTGGCCCAGAACGAGTTTCTGTGTCTGGAAGCGGCGAGGCTGGCAGGATTGGAAACGCCACCGTTCTGGCTTTCCGAGAGCGGTGAGCTGTTTGTCATGGAGCGGTTTGACCTGACGTCGTCCGGCCGGCTCGGCTTCGAAGACATGGCGGTACTGTTGGGTCTTAACAAAGATCCTCACGACAATTACAAGTATTCGCAGAGCTATGAAACCCTCGCGGCTGTCATCCGCCAGGTATGTCGCCATGCCGAACCGATACGAGAACTGGAGCGATACTTTTCCTCTGTCTGCCTTTCGGTGATGGTGCGCAATGGCGATGCACATTTGAAGAACTTCGGCGTGATATACACGCAGCCCGCGGCTCCAGAAACCGTGCAGTTGGCCCCGATTTACGATGTTACAACCACCACGGTCTATGAAAATTACAACCCGAAGTCAGGGCGTTCACTGGTTGACCGTACCCTGGCAATCAAAATGAATAAAACCAAAGACTACCCGGATCGCCAGCAACTGATCGAGTTCGGTCGCAAACACTGCGCGGTGGATAGGCCGGCATTGATCATTGATCGGATAGCTGAGGCAATGAGTCAGGCACTGGCTGCTCATCGGTCCCGAGTGGATGCTGAATTGTTTGTGGGGATGCAACGCGAATGGGATGCCGGGCGTACAGTTGCCTTGAATGATTCGGTTGGGTCGGGGTTGAAGCTTAAGCCTGTATTGGGAGATAGCAACGGTTAGCTACGCTTTAGCGCTTATTGCTATTCAGGAACCCGCCGCGAGGCGGGTTTTTTGTGGACGATTATTCCTTCAGTTCAACGTGATCCAGTGCCTGATTCACCGCCAATTCACCGAGCATGACCACTTGCGCAATGCCCAGGGCAGTCTTGCGGTGTGAGGTGTCGAGCGTGGCGGCGAAGTTGTTGAGCATTTCGCTGGCTGAACCCAGGGTTTCACTGGCGTTGGCCAGTAGCGATTCGGTGTTGTACTTCGGGTTGGCGAGGTACATGGGCTCGGGTTTGTGCGTGCTGGCCATGATGAAGGCGGACGGTTTGAGGTAATGGTCGAGGGCGCGCTCGGCGGCGTCGTTGAGTTTTTTGGAATCGAGGGATTCGTAAGGGGATGCGAGATCTGTTTCTGGCGGGTGTGGCGTTGATTTGATCATTAGCTGAAAACTCCTGATGGAGCCGCTTCGTCTTCTCTACTAAAAGAAGGGTGGCAGCTGTGCGCAGGTTAGTAGACCGGGGAGTATTCAGCATTGACCGGCGCGCCGAAGCGCCCTGCACACAGCCACCATCAAGTCGGACAGCAATCACCGACGGATGCGCTTTGCACAAAACTGAAAAACACCACGGGCTACTAAACCCGATCACTGGAAATCAGTGACGCGAATCAAGTTACCGACGGCCCGCCAGGCGCACAAGCCGGCGGATTCTGGCGTAGTGGTAGGCAACGACGCAAGCTGTTGTAGGCATCCGGAAGTAACCGCCGACAGATCTAAACAACACCGTTTAAAGGTAGGATCTGCCGAAGGCTAGGGCCGCGATCGGACGATCTTTTGATCGTGTTTTTGCTTCTAAAAAGACAAAATCAAAAGA
>NZ_JBQYFW010000047.1:0-37476 GCF_056313565.1 Pseudomonas sp. 3B-A001-10F | reverse complement strand
CTGATGAAGTGACCGAAAGAAAGCTATCGCGAGCAGGCTCACTCCTACAAGGGAACAGTGGTGTCTATGGATCAGCGCAGGGCGGCGATCGCGTCTACCGATTCACGAATCAGCGCCGGGCCTTTATAGATAAAGCCAGAGTAGATCTGCACCAGGCTCGCACCGGCCAGAATCTTCTCGGCAGCATGCTTGCCTTCGGTAATCCCGCCAGCCGCAATGATCGGCAACCGCCCAGCCAACTCACCGGCCAGCACCTTCACGGTATTGGTGCTCTTCTCCCGCACCGGCGCGCCCGACAGACCGCCCGCCTCGTCGCCATGCTCCATGCCTTCAACGCCAACACGGCTCAGGGTGGTGTTGGTCGCGATCACTGCGTCCATGCCGGTTTCGATCAGCGCTTGAGCAACCTGCGCGGTTTCTTCATCGGTCATGTCCGGCGCGATCTTGATCGCCAGCGGCACATGCTTGCCGTGACGCAAGGCCAGTTCGGCGCGACGTGTGGCCAGATCGGCGAGCAACTGCTTGAGCGAATCACCAAACTGCAGGCTGCGCAGGCCCGGAGTGTTCGGCGAGCTGACGTTGACTGTCACATAGCTGGCGTGAGCGTAAACCTTGTCCAGGCAGATCAGGTAATCGTCGACCGCGCGCTCAACCGGGGTATCGAAATTCTTGCCGATGTTGATGCCCAGCACGCCTTTGTATTTCGCCGCGGCCACGCGCGCCAGCAGGTTATCGACACCAAGGTTGTTGAAGCCCATGCGATTGATGATCGCCTCGGCTTCCGGCAGGCGGAAGATCCGTGGTTTCGGGTTGCCCGGCTGCGGGCGTGGGGTCACGGTGCCGATTTCAACAAAACCGAAACCCAGTTGCGCGAAGCCATCAATGGCCGCGCCGTTCTTGTCCAGACCGGCCGCCAGCCCCACCGGGTTTGGGAATTCGAGGCCCATGACCGTCACCGGCTTCTTCGCCGGCGCCTTGCACAGCAAGCCGTTTAAGCCCAAACGCCCACCCGCGCCGATCAGATCCAGCGACAGATCGTGGGAGGTTTCCGGGGAAAGTTTGAACAACAGCTGACGGGCCAGGGTGTACATGGGCGGCGATGACTCGGGCGGCGAAAAGAGGCGGCGATTATAGCCGGGCATCGACCTGCGGCGCGAGGCGCACGCGCAAATCACTGGCACTGGCATATGCCTTGCACCCTCCTGGCTATCAGCGCGCCGGTCAATGACGGCAGGCGGGCACGGACAATGGCGTCGCCTTCGGGGTTTGCCTGCGCAAAGTCCGGGGCGGCGCTTTTTTTTCGAGGTACGTTGGATGAATGAACCTTCGGTAGGGCCACTGGCCTGGGTCAATGGCAGCGATGCCCCGGAAAAAAGCGCGATCAACCTCGGCTTCATGGCACTGAGCGATTGCGCGTCGGTGGTGGTCGCAGCCACACAGGGCTTCGCCCAGCCTTATGGATTGACGCTGAACCTCAAGCGCCAGAGCTCATGGGCGAATCTGCGCGACAATCTGGTCAGCGGCGAACTCGACGCCGCGCACAGTTTGTACGGACTGATTTACGCGGTGCATCTGGGCATCGGCGGCGTCGCCCCGACCGATATGGCCGTGCTGATGGGCCTGAACCAGAACGGCCAGAGCCTCAACCTCTCTCACGGCCTGCAAAACCTCGGCGTGAGCAGTCCTGAAGCACTGGACCGGCACGTGCACCAAAGCCGCGCAAAACTCACCTTCGCGCAGACCTTCCCCACCGGCACTCATGCCATGTGGCTGTATTACTGGCTGGCGAGCCAGGGCATTCATCCACTTCAGGATGTCGACAGCGTGGTGGTGCCGCCGCCGCAAATGGTCGCGCACCTGCAAGCTGGACGCATTGACGGTTTTTGTGTCGGCGAGCCTTGGGCGGCTAGCGCGGTGCAGCAGGATCTTGGTTTCACCCTGGCCACCAGCCAGACCATCTGGCCCGATCACCCGGAAAAAGTCCTTGGCTGCACTCGCGAATTTGTCGAGCAGTATCCGAACACCGCACGAGCGCTGGTGATGGCAATTCTCGAGGCCAGCCGTTTCATCGAAGCCAGCCCGGAAAACCGCCGCAGCACCGCGCAGTTGCTTAGCGCGCCGGAATATCTCGATGCGCCAGTGGCGTGCATCGAACCGCGTTTTCTCGGTGATTACGCCGATGGCCTCGGCAATCGCTGGCAGGATCCGCATGCGCTGCGCTTTCACGGCAACGGTGAAGTGAATTTGCCGTATCTGTCGGACGGCATGTGGTTCATGACCCAGTTCCGCCGCTGGGGCTTGCTGCGTGAGGATCCGGATTACCTCGCCGTCGCCCGCCAGGTTCAGCGGCTGGACGTCTACCGCGACGCCGCCACCGCTGTCGGCGTCGCCGCATGGGGCACCGACATGCGCAGCAGCCAGTTGCTCGACGGCAAAGTCTGGGACGGCAGCGACCCGGCCGGCTACGCGCGCAGTTTCAAGTTGCACGCGTTGAACGACGATGCCCCCCTTCTCGCCCGCCGCTGACAGGAGACCGCGAACATGTTGCGCATTCTGTTGATCAACGACACAGCGAAAAAAGTCGGACGCCTGAAAGCTGCGTTGACCGAGGCCGGTTTCGAGGTGATCGACGAGTCCGGCCTGACCATCGACCTGCCCGCGCGCGTCGAAACGGTGCGCCCGGACGTGATCCTGATCGATACCGAGTCACCGAGCCGCGATGTCATGGAGCAAGTGGTACTGGTCAGCCGCGACCAGCCACGGCCAATCGTGATGTTTACCGACGAGCATGACCCCGGTGTGATGCGTCAGGCGATCAAGTCCGGGGTCAGCGCCTACATCGTCGAAGGCATTCATGCACAACGTTTACAGCCGATTCTCGATGTGGCGATGGCACGATTCGAGAGTGATCAGGCCTTGCGCGCGCAGCTGCAGGCGCGTGATCAGCAACTGGCCGAGCGCAAGCGCATCGAGCTGGCCAAGGGGTTGTTGATGAAGATGAAGGACTGCAATGAGGAAGAGGCGTACACCCTGATGCGGCGCCAGGCGATGAGCCGCCAGCAGAAGCTGATTCAGGTGGCGGAGCAGATTATTGCGATGAGTGAGTTATTGGGCTGAGGTGTTCTGACAGCTTAAGAGCCCCTCACCCTAGCCCTCCCTAAACGTCGGACCGCCCGGAGGGAGAGGGGACTGATTGGGGGATGCTCACGAAGTACACCGACCTGTGATTTCTGCTGTGAATCCATAATCGACTCGGTCTTTCAGGTCGCTGAATTCGTTGGAACAACATGGTCAGTCCCCTCTCCCTCCGGGCGGTCCGACGTTTCGGGAGGGTTAGGGTGAGGGGCTTTTGATTTTCCGGCTGTTGGCACAAATCTCGCTAAGTAAAACGCACAGGTAACCAACGGCGGTTGCCCCACCTACGACAAAGACGTCGCTCACCCGTTCGCCCAACCGGCGCATCAGGGAGCGGCGTTTTTGCGTTTTGGCCCCACAGACCGGGGCCGGTGGTGCGGCCGTGGCGGCGCCCCACCTGCTGTTGCATGACTCCTTTCGAGACTCTTTTCAGCTGAGGTGCGCGATGAATTCAAGCTTCTGGAAATCCGGCCACACCCCGACCCTGTTCGCGGCCTTCCTGTATTTCGACCTGAGCTTCATGGTCTGGTACCTGCTCGGCCCGCTGGCGGTGCAGATTGCCGCCGACCTGCAGCTAACCACGCAACAACGCGGCCTCGTCGTCGCCACGCCGATCCTCGCCGGTGCAGTGCTGCGTTTTGTGATGGGCATGCTCGCCGATCGGCTGTCGCCGAAAACCGCCGGTCTGATCGGCCAGGTCATCGTGATCTGTGCGCTGTTCGGCGCCTGGAAACTCGGCATCCACAGTTATGAACAGGCGCTGATACTCGGCCTGTTTCTCGGCATGGCCGGCGCGTCGTTCGCTGTTGCACTGCCGCTGGCGTCGCAGTGGTACCCGCCGCAGCATCAGGGCAAAGCCATGGGCATTGCCGGTGCGGGCAACTCCGGCACGGTGTTTGCCGCTCTGCTCGCACCGGTGCTCGCCGCCGCGTTCGGCTGGAGCAATGTCTTCGGTTTCGCTCTGATCCCGCTGATCCTGACGCTGGTGCTGTTCGCCTGGCTGGCAAAAAATGCGCCTGAACGGCCGAAAGCCAAAGCCATGGCTGACTACTTCAAAGCCCTGGGCGACCGTGACAGCTGGTGGTTCATGTTTTTTTACAGCGTGACCTTCGGCGGCTTTATCGGCCTGGCCAGCGCCCTGCCCGGCTACTTCAACGATCAGTACGGTTTGAGCCCGGTGACCGCTGGCTACTACACCGCAGCTTGCGTGTTCGGCGGCAGCTTGATGCGGCCGCTGGGTGGCGCACTGGCTGATCGCTTCGGTGGTATTCGCACGTTGCTGGCGATGTACACCGTCGCCGCCGTGTGCATTGCTGCCGTGGGGTTCAACCTGCCAAGTTCCTACGCTGCTCTGGCGCTTTTCGTCTGCACCATGCTCGGTTTAGGGGCAGGCAACGGCGCAGTTTTCCAACTGGTACCGCAGCGTTTTCGTCTGGAGATCGGCGTGATGACCGGGCTGATCGGCATGGCCGGCGGCATCGGCGGTTTTGCCTTGGCCGCCGGTATGGGCGCGATCAAGCAGAGCACCGGCAGCTATCAGTTGGCGTTGTGGTTGTTCGCCAGCCTTGGCGTGCTGGCGTGGTTTGGCCTGCACGGCGTCAAGCGTCGCTGGAGAACCACCTGGGGTTCGGCGGCAGTGACGGCGGCGCGGGTCTGAACCTTCGATGGCCCTGCAACTGAGCTTTGCCGAAGCCAGCGCCACCGGCCCGCGCGCGGAGAATCAGGACGCTTTGCGTCTGGTCACGCCCGCGCCGGCGCTGGCGGCGAGCAAGGGTTATCTGTTCGCCATCGCCGACGGCGTCAGCCAGTGTGCCGATGGCGGACTGGCTGCGCGTTCGACCTTGCAAGCCTTGGCGCTGGACTACTACGCCACACCGGAAACCTGGAGCGTGGCCCAGGCACTGGATCGCCTGCTGCTCGCGCAAAACCGCTGGTTGCAGGCCAACGGTGGTGGGCAACCGTTGCTCACCACGGTCAGCGCCTTGGTCATGCGTGGTCGGCGTTTCACCCTCGCCCACGTCGGCGATTGCCGGGTGTATCGCTGGCACGCCGACAGCTTGCAGCGAATCAGCGAAGACCACGTCTGGGATCAGCCGGGCATGCAGCATGTGCTCAAGCGTGCGCTGGGCCTGGATCAGCATCTGGTGCTGGATTTTCTCGACGGTGAACTGCGCGAGGGTGAGTGTTTCGTACTGCTCAGCGACGGGGTCTGGTCGACACTCGGCGATACCGCCATTGCGGCGATTCTGCGTGATCAACCGGATCTGCACAGTGCCGCGCAGACGCTGGTCAACGCCGCGCATCTGGCGGGGAGCCAGGACAATGCCAGTGCTTTGCTGGTGCGGGTGGATGCTTTGGGTGAGGCCAGTATCGGCGATGCGCTGATTCATCTGCAGCAATGGCCCCTGCCGCCACCGTTGAAACCCGGTCAGTGGTTCGAAGGCTGGCAAGTGCTGGACGTTGTCGCTCAGAGCCAGCAATCGCTGCTGTATCGGGTGCTTGATGGACAAGGTCAGACGTGGCTTCTGAAAACCCTACCCACGCGTTCCGCCGATGATTCCTACGCCGGGCAAGCACTGTTGTCCGAGGAATGGTTTCTGAAACGCGTAGCCGGTCGCCACTTTCCTGAAGTCCATGCCTGCCAGCAGCGTCAGCATTTGTACTACGTGATGGGGGAATATTCCGGGGCGACGCTGGCGCAGCTGTTTCAACAGTCAGGCCCGTTGTCGTTGGCACAGTGGCAGGACATCGCCGAGCGCCTGTTGCGTGCGGTCGGGCTGCTGCATCGGCGGCAGATCCTGCACCGGGACATCAAACCGGAAAATCTGCACGTGGGCGACGACGGCGAATTGCGTCTGCTGGATTTTGGCCTGGCGTACTGCCCAGGCTTGTCCGAAGACGCGCCGTCAACGTTGCCGGGAACGCCCAGCTATATCGCCCCGGAAGCGTTTCGTGGAGATCCGCCGAATGTGCAGCAGGATTTGTATGCGGTCGGTGTGACCCTGTATTTCTTGCTCACCGGGCATTTTCCCTATGGCGAGATCGAAGCGTTTCAGCGGCCGCGATTTGGTGTGGCAGTGAGTGCCAGTCGATTTCGGCCGGATCTGCCGGAATGGCTGGCGCAGAGTCTGGAGCGCGGCGTTGCGGCTGATCCACAGTTGCGCTTCGAAACGGCTGAGGAGTGGTTGCTGGTGTTGGAACAGGGCGAGCGGCGGAGTTTGAGTGTGCGGCCCAGACCGTTACTGGAGCGTGAGCCGTTGAAGGTCTGGCGGACGATGGCGTTGCTGGCGTTGCTCGGAAATGTGGCGCTGCTGGTTTTGTTGTTTCACAGTTGAACCGCGTCGCGCCCTTCGCGAGCAAGCTCGCTCCCACAGGAGATTTGCGAACGACACGAATCCCCTGTGGGAGCGAGCTTGCTCGCGAAGGGGCCCGCCCAATCACTACAAATCCACCTGCCTGAATGCCCCACGAACGAGCAACCCGCCTCGATTCAGTGCAAAAAATCACCCTCAAAAACTGCCAAGCCCCAATAAACCCGCCACCGCCCCACTTGGCACAACCACTGCATTACCCCACCCAACACACACATAAAGCCCAACCTTCAACGACGAAGGCTGCGCTTCCCGAGAGAACGGGACCAGGACAAAGGCGTCCTCGCTAGGCAACTAGCGGGACGCCTTTTTTTGTTTGCGCAAAATTTCTCGAGCAAGGCCTGACTGCCCATAAGAGGCCAGCCGCAGCTCCCGGAGAACCTGATGAAAAAACTCAAACTAGTGATGATCGGCAACGGCATGGCCGGGGTCCGCACCCTGGAAGAACTGCTCAAGCTGAGCAACGAGCTGTACGACATCACGGTCTTCGGCGCCGAACCGCACACCAACTACAACCGCATCCTGTTGTCGCCGGTGCTGGCCGGTGAGCAGACCTTCGAAGAGATCGTCCTCAACGACCTCGACTGGTACCTGGAAAACAACATCAAGTTGCTGCTCAACCGCAAAGTGGTGGAGATCGACCGGGTCAAACGCCGGGTGATCGCCGAGGACGGCACCGAAGCCGAATACGATCGCCTGCTGATCGCCACCGGCTCGACGCCGTTCATCCTGCCGATCCCCGGCAACACCTTGCACGGGGTGATCGGTTACCGCGACATCGCCGACACCCAAGCCATGATCGACACCGCCAAAACCCACAAACACGCGGTGGTCATCGGTGGCGGTCTGCTCGGTCTCGAAGCCGCCAATGGCCTGATGCTGCGCGGCATGCACGTCACCGTGGTGCACATCGGTGAGTGGTTACTGGAACGTCAACTCGACAAAACCAGCGGCCAACTGCTGCAAAACGCCCTTGAATCCCGTGGCCTGCACTTCCGTCTGTGCGAACAGACTCAGGCGCTGCACGACGCGGGCAATGGCCGGGTCGGCTCGGTGCAGTTCAAGAACGGCGACATTATCCCCGCCGATCTGGTGGTAATGGCTGCCGGTATTCGTCCCAACACAGAATTGGCGGAAAAGGCCGGCATCCCGTGCAATCGCGGGATTCTGGTCAACGACACGCTGCAAACCTACGACCCGCGCATTTATGCCATCGGCGAGTGCGCCAGCCACCGCGGCATTGCCTACGGTCTGGTCGCGCCGTTGTTCGAACAGGCCAAGGTCTGCGCCAACCACCTCGCACAACTGGGTTTCGCCCGTTATCAGGGTTCGGTGACCTCGACCAAATTGAAAGTCACCGGCATCGATCTGTTTTCTGCCGGCGATTTCATGGGCGGCGAAGGCACGGAAACCATCACCCTCTCCGACCCGATTGGCGGCGTGTACAAAAAACTGGTGATCAAGGATGACGTGCTGGTCGGCGCCTGTCTGTACGGCGATACGGCAGATGGCGGTTGGTATTTCCGGCAGATTCGTGAGAATCACGCCATCGGCGAAATCCGTGATCACCTGATGTTTGGCGAAAACGCTTTGGGCGACGTAGGACATCAGGGCCAGGACAAAGCCATGGTCATGGCCGACAGCGCCGAAGTCTGCGGCTGCAACGGCGTGTGCAAAGGCACCATCGTCAAAGCCATTCAGGAACACGGCCTGTTCAGCGTCGACGAGGTGAAGAAACATACCAAAGCGGCCAGCTCCTGCGGCTCCTGCGCCGGGCTAGTCGAACAGATCCTGATCAACACCGTCGGTGGCGCAGCGGACGTCAAACCGAAAAGCGAAAAAGCCATCTGCGGTTGCAGCGATCTCAACCACGGGCAGATTCGCCAGGCTATTCGCGAACAGCATCTGCTGACCATCGCCGGCACCATGAGCTACCTCAACTGGCGCACGCCGAACGGCTGCGCAACATGCCGCCCTGCCCTCAACTATTACCTGATTTCCACTTGGCCCGGCGAAGCCAAGGACGATCCGCAATCGCGCCTGATCAACGAACGCGCCCACGCCAACATTCAGAAGGACGGCACCTATTCGGTGGTGCCACGGATGTGGGGCGGCGTGACCAATCCTTCGGAACTGCGGCGGATTGCCGACGTGGCCGACAAGTACAACGTGCCGATGGTCAAGGTCACCGGCGGTCAGCGCATCGACTTGCTCGGCATCAAGAAGCAGGACTTGCCCGGCGTCTGGAAAGACCTCGACATGCCTTCCGGGCATGCCTACGGCAAATCCATCCGTACCGTGAAGACCTGCGTCGGCAGCGAGTTCTGCCGCTTCGGCACGCAAAACTCGACACAATTGGGCATCGAACTCGAGCACGATCTGTTCAACATGTGGTCGCCGCACAAAGTGAAACTCGCCGTCTCCGGTTGCCCACGCAACTGCTCGGAAGCGGGGATCAAAGACGTAGGAATTATCGGTGTCGACTCCGGTTGGGAGATGTACATCGGCGGTAACGGCGGAATCAAAACCGAGGTCGCTGAGTTTTTCGTCAAGCTGAAAACCGCCGAGGAAGTCCGCGAATACAACGGCGCGTTCCTGCAGCTGTATCGCGAAGAAGCCTTCTACCTGGAACGCACCGTGCACTACCTGCAACGGGTTGGCATGGAACACATCAAGAAAGCCGTGCTGGAAGACCCGGAGCGCCGCAAAGCGCTGAACGAACGCCTGCAATTCTCCCTGTCGTTCGAGCAAGACCCTTGGAAAGAACGTTTGGCGCAGCCGCAACTGAAGAAAGAATTCGATGTGATCCCTGTGAAAAATCTGGAGGTGCCGGCATGAACTGGCTAGATATCTGCGCTCTCGACGAGATCAATGCCCTCGGTTCGCGAATCATTGCCGGGCCGAAAGGTGACATCGCGATTTTTCGTACAAGCGACGATGAGGTTTTCGCCCTCGACGACCGCTGCCCGCACAAGGGCGGGCCATTGTCGCAAGGTTTGATCTACGGCAAACGTGTGGCCTGCCCGTTGCACAACTGGCAGATCGACCTCGAATCTGGCGAAGCTCAGGCGCCGGATATCGGTTGCGCGCACCATCACCCGGCGCGGGTCGAAAACGGTCGTGTACAACTGGCCCTGCGGGACGCCATCTGATGAGCCGCCAGACGACCGCCTCGACCTGCTGTTATTGCGGGGTCGGCTGTGGCGTGCTGATCGAGCATGACGGCGAGCGCATCCTCGGCGTCAGCGGCGATCCGGCGCACCCGGCCAACTTCGGCAAACTGTGCAGCAAAGGCTCGACCCTGCACCTGACCGGCGACCTGGCAGCCCGCGCGCTGTACCCGGAACTGCGTCTGGGCAAAGGCCTGGCGCGCAGCCGAACGGATTGGGATACGGCACTGGAACACGCTGCCAACCTGTTCGCCGAGACCATTGCCGAGCACGGCCCGGACAGCGTGGCGTTCTATATCTCCGGGCAGTTGCTGACCGAGGACTATTACGCCTTCAACAAACTGGCGCGGGCGTTGGTCGGGACCAACAACATCGACAGCAATTCGCGCCTGTGCATGTCTTCAGCAGTGGTCGGCTACAAACGCAGCCTCGGCGCCGATGCTCCTCCGTGCAGTTATGAAGACCTGGAACTCAGCGATTGCGTGATGATCGTCGGCAGTAACATGGCCTACGCCCATCCGGTACTTTTCCGTCGGCTGGAAGAGGCAAAATCCCGCTGCCCGCAGATGAAAGTCATCGTCATTGATCCACGGCGCACCGACACCTGCGACCTTGCCGATTTGCACTTGGCGATTCTGCCGGGCACAGATGTCGCTTTATTTCATGGGATTTTGCATCTGTTGTTGTGGGAAGACTGGATCGACCGCGATTTCGTCAAAACGCACACCGATGGCCTCGCCGACTTGAAAAATCTGGTGCGTGATTACACCCCGCAGATGGTTTCGCAACTGTGCGGGATCAGTGTCGAGCAATTGCAGCAATGCGCGGAATGGGTGGGCACCTCGCCGAGTTTTCTGTCGCTGTGGTGCATGGGCCTGAACCAGTCCACCGCTGGCAGCGCGAAGAACAGCGCGCTGATCAATCTGCATTTGGCTACCGGGCAAATCGGCCGTCCGGGTGCAGGACCTTTCTCCCTTACCGGTCAGCCAAATGCCATGGGCGGGCGCGAAACGGGCAGTTTGTCGAATCTGTTGCCGGGCCATCGAGACGCGGCCAACCCTGAACATCGCGCCGAAGTAGCGGCATATTGGGGCGTTGATCGGTTGCCGGAAAGTACCGGTCTCAGTGCCATCGAACTGTTCGAGCAAGTGCGCAACGGCAAGATCAAGGCGTTGTGGATTGCCTGCACCAATCCTGCGCAATCGATGCCGGACCAACATGCTGTGCGAGCAGCGCTTGAAACCTGCCCGTTTGTGGTTCTGCAAGAAGCCTTTCGCACCACCGAAACCGCTGCATTCGCCGATCTCCTGCTACCCGCCGCCAGTTGGGGCGAGAAAGAAGGTTCGGTGACCAATTCCGAGCGACGCATTTCCCACGTGCGTAAAGCCATCCTCCCACCGGGTGAGGCGCGGCCGGACTGGGCGATCACGGTAGATTTCGCACAACGTCTGGAGAAACGTCTGCGTCCCGCTGAATCAAGCCTGTTTACGTTCAACCAACCTGCGCAGTTATTCGATGAATTCAAAGGGCTGACGCATGGCCGCGATCTGGATATGTCCGGGATCAGTCATGCGCTGATCGACGAGATCGGACCGCAGCAATGGCCCTTCCCTGCCGGCGCGCGGCAAGGAACGCCACGCCTGTACGAGGATGGGATTTTTCCGACCGCCAACGGACGCGCGCAATTCATAACCGACCCGTATCGCGCCGCTAAAGAGCAGCGCGATGCTCGCTTTCCACTGACGTTGATCACTGGCCGCTTGCGCGATCAATGGCACGGTATGAGCCGCACTGGCACGGCAGCGCAATTGTTCGGGCATGTCAGCGAAGCGGTGTTGAGCCTGCACCCGGACGAAATGCGCCGGCATCGTTTGCAGCCGGGCGATCTGGTCAACCTTAAAAGTCGTCGCGGCGCGGTAATCGTCGCGGTTGGCAGCGATGACAGCGTACGTCCGGGGCAAGCGTTTCTGCCGATGCACTGGGGCGACCGTTTTCTCAAGGGCGGTGTGAACAGCCTGACCCTGCCGGACTTTGATCCGCTGTCGAAGCAACCGGAACTCAAACACAGCGGTGTGCGCCTCGAGCCGGTCAATCTGCCGTGGCAACTTTTCGCACTGATCGAGGGTGATGTTCAACGGCATTTCGAGACGCTACGACCGCTCTGTGAGGCATTTTCCTACGTGAGTCTCAGCCTTGTCGGACGTGAACGATCGGCATTGCTGATACGCGCGGCCAGCAGCGAAGCTCCGAATGCGCAATTGCTCGGTGAAATCGACCAATGCCTATCACTGATCGACGGCCCGGTATTGGCCTATGACGATCCTCGCCGCGCCATTGGCAAACGCGTGCGCATTGAAAACGGCCGGATCACTGCGATCCGATTGGCCGGTGAAACCCTCGCTCAGCATTGGCTGCAAGGGTTGTGGCTGGAAGGCCGTGCGGATGAGCAACTGCGGCGCTGGCTATTGGCGCCAATGAGTGCGCCGCCGGGCAGTGTCGGGGCGCAAATGGCTGTGGATAAAACCCTGTGCAACTGCAAGAACGTCAGCCTCAACGCGGTCTGCGCCGGCATTCGCCAAGGCCTGGATCTGCAGGGCTTGAAAAACCAACTGGGCTGCGGCACGCAATGCGGCTCGTGCGTCCCGGAAATAAAACGTTTACTGGCTGCCGACGTGCAGCCAGCCGCCGTCATCTGATGAGGAAAACACCATGAACGCAAAAGTCTGGCTGGTGGGTGCAGGTCCTGGTGATCCGGAACTGCTGACCCTCAAAGCGGTGCGCGCCCTGCGCGAGGCCGATGTGGTGCTGATCGATGATCTGGTCAACGACGCGGTGCTGGAACACTGCCCTGACGCCCGCATCATTGCAGTGGGTAAACGCGGCGGCTGCCGTTCGACACCGCAAGCGTTTATCCATCGGCTGATGCTGCGCTATGCCCGCCATGGCAAGTGTGTGGTGCGGCTCAAGGGCGGCGATCCGTGCATTTTCGGCCGAGGTGGCGAAGAGGCGCAGTGGCTGCGTGAAAGAGGCGTTGAGGTTGAACTGGTCAATGGCATTACCGCCGGGCTGGCCGGGGCGACGCAGTGCGATATTCCGCTGACGTTACGCGGTGTGGCGCGCGGGGTGACGCTGGTGACTGCACACACGCAGGACGACAGCCAGTTGAACTGGCAGGCGCTGGCACAGGGGGGTACGACGCTGGTGGTTTATATGGGCGTGGCCAAGCTGGGGGAGATTCGCGATCAACTGCTGGCAGGCGGGATGGCGGCGGATACGCCGGTGGCGATGATCGAGAATGCATCGTTGCCAGAGCAGCGCGAATGCCGGAGTGATCTGGCGAGTATGAGTGATGATGCGTGTGCATTTGGATTGAAAAGCCCGGCGATTCTGGTGATCGGGGCGGTGGCGGCTGTTGTTGAAGATCAAAAGATCGCAGCCTGCGGCAGCTCCTACTTTGGATCTGCATTGGTCCTGTAGCTGCCGAAGGCTGCGATCTTTTAAAGCTGCAAAGCCAAATCGCAGGCAAAGAAAAGCCCGGCCTAAGCCGGGCTTTTCTCAGAGCGGCAGCTAATTACTTAGCTTGAGCTTCAACCTGCGCTTCTACGCGACGGTTTACAGCGCGGCCAGCTTCAGTTTTGTTGTCAGCAACTGGGCGGGATTCGCCGTAGCCAACAGACTGAACGCGGGACGATTCAACACCGTACTGGTTGGTCAGAACTTGCTTAACGGCGTTTGCACGACGCTCGGACAGTTTCTGGTTGTAAGCGTCAGGACCGACGGAGTCAGTGTGACCTTCAACAGTAGTGGTGGTGGATGGGTACTGCTTCATGAAGTCAGCCAGGTTTTTGATGTCGCCGTAGCTGTTTGGCTTCACAACCGACTTGTCGAAGTCGAACTTAACGTCCAGCTCAACACGAACAACTTCAGCAACTGCTGGGCAGCCGTCAGCGTCAACAGTTACGTTGGCTGGGGTGTCCGGGCACTTGTCAACGTTGTCGCAAACGCCATCGTTGTCGCTGTCGGAGCAGACTTCAGCTGGTGCTGGAACTGGAGCAGCAGCAGGCTTGGAGCCGCCACCGAAGTTCACACCGATACCGACGCTAGGAGCCCACTCGGTGTCGCCCTGGTCGATGTTGTACTGAGCTTCAACGCCAGCACGGGCGTAGAAGTTCTCGGTGAAGTACAGCTTGGCACCGCCACCAACGTTAGCGAAGGTAGAACGGTTACGACCGTTCGAACCGTTCTGGTCGATGCTCTGGTCGGAGAAACCGGCCGAGACGTATGGACGCAGCATGTCGCCTGGGTTGTTGAAGTGGTACAGAGCGTCCAGAGCGGTGTTAGCGCCTTTTACGTTCTTGCCATCATCGGCACGTACGTTGTGCACTTCGTCGTAGCCCAGACGCAGTTCAACGTCGTCGGTCAGGAAGTAACCGATCGAGCCGCCGAACAGGTTGCCGTTGTTCTTGAAGTTACGAGCGCTGTCGAATTGTTCTTTCTTTGCGAAGCCTTCGATTTCAACTGCGCCTTGGCCTTGTGCCAGAGCGCCGAACGAAGTGGCGGCAATCAGAGAACCAATGGCCAAGCCCAAGGTGTTTTTCAGTTTCATCCGTTAAATCCCCATCTGGTGATTGTGAAGCAGTCCCGCAAACCGGGGGACAACTCGGCGGCAAGTCTATCAGAACTTGCCTACACGTAAGAGATATTTGCGCTGAACTAAGTTTCAGCAATGCCTGCAAATTTCTCACGCAATTTATCTAGAGCACGTTTGTAACGCATTTTTGTCGCACTCAAACCCATGTGCATGATGTCTGCGATCTCCTGAAATTCCAGCTCTGCGACAAATCGAAGCACCAGAATTTCGCGGTCAATCGGGTTCACATAAACCAGCCAGCGATCAAGCCCGCCCTTCTCCTCGGGTTTCGGCGCCTTTTCTTCGGACGCTTCCTCGAGGGGGTCAAGACTCAATGCGTCCATCAAGCGACGCTTTCGCCGTTCCTTCCGATACTGCGTAATACATTCGTTGTACGTGATGCTGTAGAGCCACGTTTTGAACTTCGATTTCCCCTCGAAGTTCTTCAGGCCATACAGCACCTTCAACATGACTTCCTGACAGACATCGTCTGCGTCGCGATCGTTCCCAAGATATCTCGCACAAACGTTAAATAATGTTCGCTGGTAACGCCGCATCAGTTCTTCATAGGCGCGCGTTACGTGAAAAAGCTCGGTATGCGAGCGCGCGACCAACTCCTCATCAGAGAGCTCGCGGGGGTCGTAGCGCGTGGATAGCGTTTGGGCTTTATTCAAAACAAGTCGTGCCGACAGTCAGGTCAATGTCCGCCGCAACCAGCATCAGCTGGCATTTTGCGGCGGCATACATTAGCAGGGTTTGCCGGATTAGCGGCTACTCACATGCTGTTCCAGCAGGATCCGATTGGAAAGAGAGACTAGCTCACCCTCATCGGTCAGCAATGTGGTTTTAACCGTGCCGATCTCCTCGATCTGGCCTTCGACCTCGCCAACACGCACTTGTTGCCCAACCTGATACAACTCACGCACATAGATTCCCGCAAGAATCTGACCGGCAATTTCCCGGCTTCCCAAACCCATGGCCAGCGCAACGGCCAGACCAACGGTAATCAAAACGATGACGATCACATGGTTCAGCAGGTCAGTCTTGACCTCAAGCTGACTGATCGCGACCGAGATGCTGATGATGATCACCAGCCCCTGAGCAATTCGCCCAAGCCCCGAAGCGTAGTCCAGGCCGACGCCTTCTGCCGCCCCGCGCACCAGCCCATTGGCCAGTTGCGCGAGCAAAACACCTACCAGCAACACCAGCGCCGCGCCGAATACTTTCGGCAAATAGAGCGCCAACATATCCAGCGTAGCCGAAACTCGCTCAAGGCCAAGGGATTCTGCTGCAGAAACCAGGAAAATCAGCAGGACGAACCAATAAACGATCTTGCCGATCAGGGTCGAGATCGGAACTTGCAACCCGGCGCGCGACATCAACTTGGTCAGCCCGGTGCCGCCCATCAGGCGATCAAGACCGAGCTTGGCGAGCAGTTTGGACAGCAGGGTATCGAGCAGCTTGGCCACGACGAAACCCAACAGCAGCACGACCAGTGCGCCGAACAGGTTCGGGATGAAGTTGGCGACTTTGGTCCACAACGCAGTCATTGCAGTGACGAGGCTCTGAGTCCAGAGATCAAGTTCCATATTCAATCAGCCTTATCAGCAGTGCGAGCGGTAGGTTTACGAAGACGGGAAACCGGCGAGACATGCGCCGATCCATTATTCAGGGCGATCATCAGCGCGGGCAGCCAGCGGCCCAGCAGGCTGAACAGATCACCGGCGCCAACCTGGCGGTTGGCGGTTTTGAGTACGCGGCCCAGGCACGCATCGTCGTCGCGGCTGGACGGCGAAGCGTTGAGCATGTCGCGCAAAGACTGTTCAAACGGATCGTGCATACGCACCTCTCGTGATGTCTGTGAAAGACGCGGGCAGATTTGGTCGGGTCACATGCGCCATCTTCATACCCAGCGCAAACGACGGAATAACCACCACTGACCGAAGGCCAGGGTGAGCACCGTCAAACAGGCAATCAGGAAACCATAAGGGCTGCTGGAGAACGGAATTCCGCCGACGTTTATACCCAGCAGACCGGTGATAAAACTCATCGGCAAAAAGATGCAGGTGATGATCCCGAAGCGGTACATCGTGCGATTCATACGCTCGCTCAAGCGTCGGTCTTCGGCCTCCAGCACAAGCCCCACGCGCTCTCGGGTCAATTCGAGCTCTTCAAGATAGCGGGTCAGACTGTTGTTCAGTTCGTTCCAGTAATCGGCATCGTCATCGACAAACCAAGGCAGTTTTATCCGCGTGAGTTGTCCGAAAATATCCCGCTGCGGCGCGAGAAATCGCTTTAGTCCGGCCGCCCGGCGACGGATGTGCAAAATGGCACCATGCTCGGGAGTATACCGTTCGTCGGCATCCATCTTTTCTTCTTCCTCATCGGCGATTTCCGAGAGGCAAGTGACCAGATCCTGCACCTTGTTGGTGAGGAACTGCGCCAGATAAAGGATGAGTTCAGAGGCCGTTTTCGGGCCGTTGCCGTCGGCCAATTGCACCAACAGCTCATCAGTGGCGCGCAACGGGCGCAAACGCAGGGAAATCACTCGTTGGGCAGAAGCGAAAATCCGCACCGAGACCATGTCTTCCGGCTCGGCGCCCGGGTTGAGATTGACCCCGCGCAGAAACAGCAACAGTTCGGCATCCGGCAGCGGCAACAGGCGCGGCCGGGTGTTCTCTTCCAGCAGCAGATCGCAGGTGAATTCATTGAGCCCGCTGGATTTGCGCAGCCAGGTCTGGGTCTGCGGATGGCTGCGATCCCAATGCAGCCACAGGCTTTCATGGGCCTGCAGCTGCAAATCGTCGAGCTCAGTCCGGGCTATCGAACGCGCACCGCCTTTTCCGTCCAGCACCAGGGCATGCACCAGCCCCCACTGCGCGTTTTCTTCCTCGAACATCCGCATCCCTTTGTCGAAAAGCTTATTCAGGCATCTTCAGCGGACTCGGCGAGATGATCACGCCGTTGTTGTCCGCATAAATGTAGTGGCCCGGGTGGAACGTCACACCGGCGAAAGTCACCGGGACGTTGAGGTCGCCAATACCACGTTTTTCAGTTTTCATCGGATGGCTGGCCAGCGCCTGCACGCCCAGATCGGTCTGGGCGATGACGTCAACGTCACGGATGCAGCCGTAGATCACCAGCCCTTCCCAACCGTTTTTCGCCGCCTTCTCGGCGATCATGTCGCCCAGCAGCGCACGGCGCAGCGAACCGCCGCCATCGACCACCAGCACCTTGCCGCTGCCCTTGAGTTCAGCCTGTTCCTTGACCAGCGAGTTGTCTTCGAAGCATTTGATGGTCACGATTTCGCCGCCGAACGAATCACGGCCGCCGAAATTGCTGAACATCGGTTCCAGCACCTGTACCAGCTCCGGATAGGCGTCGCACAGATCAGGCGTAAGGTAATGGTTCATCGAAAAACTCCTGTAAAAAGGAAAACGATCAAGGATGCTGCGTTCTGAGGAGACGAGTTTCGGTGGTCGTTGTTTACCTTAGTCCATCCCATGGTCGCTGAACGAACCTGAACAAACCCTGAAACGTAATAGCTAAAGCGCCACCAAAAATGACCAGATCCGCACATTGCGTCATATCTTAGCCGCAAGCCAACCCGAACGAAATCCCTTCAAGGCCTTCGCACTCACACGGCGGCGGCCAGATCCGGCTTCTCGCCCAGCAATGGCGTGTGCTGATCGTTCAACCAACGCGCCACCAGTGGCCAGACCTCGGTCTGCGCCGCTTTGCTCACCAACATCTCGACATGGCCGAAATTATCGTTGAAGCCCTGCTCGCGCCCCAGATTGATGAACTGCTTGTGCTCGGAGCCGATCTGCTCGAACAATTTGCGACAGGCCCAGGCCGGATCCTGATGATCCCCTGCTGCGGTCACCGCCAGCACTGGCACTTGAACATCGGCCAGCCCCGCCCACCAATCCTTGTCCTTGTCGCCAAAACGACCGAACAAGCCGTACCAGCGCATGCTTTCCAGCGCCAGACCGATCGGCTCATCTTCTGGGCCACGCTTGAGACGCGAACCCGACAATTGCGCAAAACGCTTGAGGATAAACCGCCCGCTCCACTCCACTGGCGGGATTTTCAGCGGCCAGTAGGTGCGGCTGACCTGGGTGCCAAAAAACGCCGCCGAGGCCACTGCCGGCTCGCCCAGGTATTCGCCACCGAGCGCCGCCGCCAGGGTGATGCCGCCCAGCGAATGGCCAATCCAGTGCGGCACTTGTCCGCTCTGCTCACGCACGAACGCGGCAATCGCCGGCAGGTCGTAGCGGGCATAGTCGGCCACGCGATTGCGCCGGTATTCTTCGTTGCGCTGCGACAGGCCGTGGCCGCGCATCTCCGGAATCCACACGTCGAACCCCAGGCGCGTCAGATATGCGCCCAAGCCCAGGCCTTTGGGTGAGAACCAGAAGCGCCGATTGGAAAAACTGCCGTGCAGCAAAATCACCGGCACACCGCGAGGCGTCGAGTCATCGGCCATGCCCAAACGGGTCACAGCGATTTCCACGGACCAGTCGGGGCTGTTGCCGGGTTTCAAGCGATACACGTCTTCGCTCAGATCACCACGCCGTTCGGCGCTGATCAGGGCGACAGGAAATAAGTTGCTGCTGCTTTGCATAATGCTCTTGCACAAAAAAGGGCGGCATCTACAGGAGCCCGCCCTACTTGAATCTCAAGGCCAGCCCCCACAGGAGGAACGGGCCGTTCACCTATTGATCAGGCCTGCGCCTGACCTTCCGCGAGGAAGAACCAGGTTTCCAGCACGGAGTCCGGGTTCAGCGACACGCTTTCGATGCCCTGTTCCATCAGCCATTTGGCCAGATCCGGGTGGTCCGAAGGACCCTGACCGCAGATACCGATGTACTTGCCGGCCTTGTTGCACGCGGCAATCGCGTTGGCCAGAAGCTTCTTGACCGCCGGATTACGCTCGTCGAACAGGTGCGCGATGATACCGGAATCGCGGTCCAGACCCAGGGTCAGCTGAGTCAGGTCGTTGGAACCGATCGAGAAACCGTCGAAGAATTCGAGGAATTCTTCAGCAAGGATCGCGTTGGATGGCAGTTCGCACATCATGATCACGCGCAGACCGTTGTCGCCGCGCTTCAAGCCGTTCTCGGCGAGCAGATCAACAACCTGGCTGGCTTCGCCCAGAGTACGGACAAACGGCACCATGATTTCGACGTTGGTCAGGCCCATCTCGTTGCGCACACGTTTCAGCGCGCGGCATTCGAGTTCGAAGCAGTCACGGAACGATTCGCTGATGTAACGCGAAGCGCCACGGAAGCCCAGCATCGGGTTTTCTTCTTCCGGCTCGTAGAGCTTGCCGCCGATCAGGTTGGCGTATTCGTTGGACTTGAAGTCCGACAGACGCACGATGACTTTCTTCGGTGCAAACGCAGCCGCGAGGGTGCTGATGCCTTCAACCAGTTTCTCGACATAGAAGCCGACCGGATCGTCGTAACCGGCGATACGCTTGTCGACGCTGTCCTTGATTTCCTGCGGCAGACCGTCGTAGTTCAACAGCGCTTTCGGGTGCACACCGATCATGCGGTTGATGATGAACTCCAGACGGGCCAGGCCGACACCGGCGTTCGGCAGCTGCGCGAAGTCAAAGGCGCGGTCCGGGTTGCCGACGTTCATCATGATCTTGAACGGCAGCTCCGGCATGGCGTCGACGGAGTTCTTCTTGATGTCGAAGCCCAATTCGCCCTCGAAGATGTAACCGGTGTCGCCTTCGGCGCAGGACACGGTCACGCCCTGGCCATCCTTCAGCAGTTGGGTGGCGTTGCCGCAACCGACCACTGCCGGAATACCCAGCTCACGAGCGATGATCGCCGCGTGGCAGGTACGGCCGCCACGGTTGGTGACGATGGCGCTGGCGCGCTTCATGACCGGTTCCCAGTCCGGGTCGGTCATATCGGAAACCAGTACGTCGCCCGGCTGGACTTTGTCCATCTCGGAGACGTCTTTGATGATGCGCACTTTGCCGGCGCCGATGCGCTGGCCAATCGCACGACCTTCAACCAGCACGGTGCCGGTTTCTTTCAACAGGTAACGTTCCATGACGTTGGCCTGAGTGCGGCTTTTCACGGTTTCCGGACGGGCCTGCACGATGTACAGCTTGCCGTCGTCACCGTCCTTGGCCCACTCGATGTCCATCGGGCAGCCGTAGTGCTTCTCGATGATCATCGCTTGTTTGGCCAGTTCGCTGACTTCAGCGTCGCTGAGGCAGAAACGCGCGCGCTCAGCCTTGTCGACGTCGACGGTCTTCACCGAACGACCGGCCTTGGCCTCGTCGCCGTAGATCATCTTGATGGCTTTGCTGCCCAGATTGCGACGCAGGATCGCCGGACGACCGGCCTCCAGCGTGCCCTTGTGCACGTAGAACTCATCCGGGTTGACCGCGCCTTGTACGACGGTTTCGCCCAGGCCGTAGGCGCCGGTGATGAACACCACGTCACGGAAACCGGATTCGGTGTCGAGGGTGAACATCACGCCGGCGGTACCGGTCTCCGAACGCACCATGCGCTGCACGCCAGCCGACAGGGCGACCAGTTTATGGTCGAAGCCCTGGTGCACGCGGTAGGAAATCGCACGGTCGTTGAACAGCGAAGCGAACACCTCTTTGGCGGCGCGGATAACGTTTTCCACACCACGGATGTTCAGGAAGGTTTCCTGCTGACCGGCGAACGATGCATCCGGCAGGTCTTCGGCAGTGGCGGAAGAACGCACGGCCACAGCCACGTCAGGGTTGCCGGCCGACAGCGCGGCGAACGCGGTGCGGATTTCGGCATTCAGTTTTTCAGGGAATTCGGCTTCCATGATCCATTGACGGATCTGTGCGCCGGTCTTGGCCAGGGCGTTGACATCATCAACGTCGAGCGCGTCGAGGGCCTTGTGGATCTGGTCGTTGAGGCCGCTCAGTTCGAGGAAATCACGATAAGCCTGAGCCGTCGTGGCGAAGCCGCCGGGGACCGAAACACCGGCGCCTGCCAGGTTACTGATCATCTCGCCCAGGGATGCGTTCTTGCCCCCCACATGCTCAACATCGTGTTTGCCGAGCTTATCGAGGGAAACTACGTACTCTACCAAGGTGATCTCTCCACTAACTGTGTTGGAAAAGCTCAGAAACCGGCGGCCCGGGGGAGCCTTGGCCGGTTGTATGGCCTGGACCTGGAAAATAAGTGAGAATGCGGGCCAGTCGCGGCCGACAAATCGCGCCTATCATATCCAGAAATGCTCATTAGCTTAAGGCCCAAGGTGCAAATGAAACGATCTGCTTTCTTCATCTCCGATGGCACCGGCATCACAGCCGAAACCCTGGGTCAAAGCCTTCTGGCGCAGTTCGAAAACATTACCTTCAGCAAATTCACGCGACCGTACATCGACAGCGTTGAAAAAGCGCGGGCCATGGTACAACAAATCAACAAAGCCGCTGAAACCGACGGCTTTCGCCCGATCATCTTCGACACCATCGTCAATCAGGACATCCGTGAGATTCTCGCAACATCCAATGGTTTCATGATCGACATTTTCTCGACCTTTCTTGCCCCGCTGGAGCAGGAACTGACCGAGCATTCTTCCTACACCGTCGGCAAGTCGCATTCGATCGGGCACAACTCCAATTACATGGAGCGTATCGAGGCGGTTAACTTTGCCCTCGACAACGACGACGGTGCGCGCACGCACTATTACGACAAAGCCGATTTGATACTAGTGGGCGTGTCGCGATGCGGCAAAACGCCGACGTGTCTGTACATGGCCATGCAGTTCGGCATTCGCGCGGCCAACTATCCGCTGACCGAAGACGACATGGAACGCCTGACCCTGCCGACGGCCCTGCGCGCTCATCAGCACAAGCTGTTCGGCCTGACCATCGACCCCGACCGCCTCACCGCAATCCGCAACGAGCGCAAGCCCAACAGCCGTTATTCGAGCTATGCGCAGTGCGAATTCGAAGTACGTGAAGTGGAAAACCTGTTCCGCCGCGAGAACATCCCCAACATCAACTCCACGCATTTTTCCGTGGAAGAGATTTCGGCGAAGATTCTGGTGGAGAAAGGTGTGGAGCGGCGGTTCAAATAGGTCTGTATTGCTTGATCTGACGCCTTCGCGAGCAGGCTCGCTCCCACAGGGTTCTCGGGTGTTTGCACATGTTGCATTCACCCCAAACACCTTGTGGGAGCGAGCTTGCTCGCGAAGAACGATTACACGGTGTCTGTTAATGCCTTGGCCAAAGCTTCAAAACCTGCCTGCAACAAGCGATCATCCCCCACCGCATTACACACACTCACCCGAATAAACTGCGGCACTGCTGCGTGCCCCACCGCAAACGCCTCAGCGGTGGCCACCAGATAGTTGTTCTCCTTCAACTCCGCCGCAATCTGCGACGCCCGCCACAGCTCAGGCACCTCCACCCAGAAGTGCGGACTGTAAGGGTGAGTCTTGTAGTTCAAACCCTGCAGCACAGGCGCCACCAACGCTTTGCGCCGAGCGATCTCGCTGATCTGTTCGTCCAGCAAGCGCTCGGCCATGCCGCTTTCAATCCACAGGCTCGCGACTTCCATCGATAACGGATTGGCCATCCAGCAGGTCGCGCGGATGGCGGCACTCAAACGCCCGGTCAACGCTTGCGGCGCATGCAGATAACCGACGCGCAATCCCGCCGAAACAGCCTTGCTCAGGCTGCCGATCAACACCGATCGCTCCGGCGCAAAATAGCTCAGCGGTAACGGGCGCTGGCGATCCAGAACGGCATGGGCCTCGTCTTCGATAATCAGCAGATTGTGTTGACGACAGAGGTCGGCAATCGCCTCGCGCCGTGGGATCGACATCACAGCGGCCGTAGGATTCTGGATCGTCGGCGTGCAATACACCGCCGAAACCCGATGCTGACGACAAATGTCCTCCAGTGCCGACGGTAAAAGCCCTTCGTCATCCATTGCCGCGCCAATGAGTTTTATCCCGAGCTGGCGTGCGACGCCGATCAATCCCGGGTAGGACAAATGCTCGGTCACAACGGTGTCGCCGGCCTTGAGCAAGCCCATCAATGTGCACAGCAGACCATGCTGACCACCGTTGACGCACAACACCTGATCGGCATGCGGGACATACGCCGCATGCTGCAACCACACCGCCCCCGCCACACGATGCCGCGCCAACCCGGCTTCAGCGGTGTACCCGGTCAACTGTTGCAGCACCCGAGGATCGCTGGCCAGTTCCTGCAGACTCTGGCTCATGAACGCCGCTTCCTGTGCGGGAATCGGCTGGTTGCGGCTCATGTCGAAGCAGGCTGACGGCTCATCGCTGACATTACGAAAGCCTTTGTCCTGCGGCCGTTCCATCCCGCGCTGACACACATAAGTGCCATCTCCTACGCGAGCCACCACCAATCCGACACGCTCAAGTTCACCGTAGGCACGGCTGATGGTGCCGATGGTCACCCCCAGGCTGTCCGCCAGCAAACGGTGCGGCGGCAACTTGCATCCCGCATCGATGACGCCCTCATCGATGGCTTGCGCGACGGCATTCGCCAAGCGTTTGTATTTCACGCCCACGCCATCGGCGAGTCCATCACGGAGGATTGACACCATGGCAATACTTACTTTGACAGTCATTCTCGCCCCGAATAGCGTACTTAAAAAAGGTTCAATCAGAAATAGACCGTTTCCGCGATCAGGTCAATTCCACCGTTCGGAGTACGCCACATGTCGACAGCCGTCAGCACGCCGATGCACATCAGCAAACCCTGGCTCGCCGGATTGATCACCAGCACGCTGTTTCTCATCGTCTGTCTGAGTTGGGGCACGACGTGGCTGGGGATCAAGATTGCGGTGGAAAGCGTGCCGCCGCTGACGGCCGCCGGGCTGCGTTTTCTGATCGCTTTTCCGCTGTTCCTGAGCTTCGCGCTGTTGCGCAAGGAACCGCTGTTGTTTCCCCGGCAAAGTCGCTGGTTCTTTGTGTTCGTCACGCTGTCGTATTTCAGCCTGCCTTACTACCTGCTCAACTACGGTGAGATGCACGTATCGTCCGGCCTGACAGCCCTGCTGTTCAGTTGCATGCCGGTGTTTATCCTGTTGTTTTCCGCGCTGTTTCTGCGCGAGAGAATCTACCCGTCACAAATGCTCGGCATCGCCATTGGTTTTGGCAGTCTGTTCATGATTATTCGTAGTCAGGGCCTGCATCTGGATCAAGCGGAATGGCTGGGAGTATTGGCGATTCTCTGTGCGGCGGTGATGCATGCGCTGTGTTACGTAGTGACGAAAAAACACGGCAGCGCGATCAGCGTGATCACCTACAACACGTTGCCGATCGGCATTGCCGGGGCGATGTTATTTATTGTCGGATTGAGCGTTGAGACGCCGGTATTCAGCGATGTCAGCGCGCGCTCGTGGGGCGCCCTGCTGTATCTGGGACTGGCGGCATCAGTGGGCGGATTCATCGTTTACTTTTTGCTGCTTAAACGCTTGAGCCCGATCATTCTGTCGTTCGTGTTTATCATTTTCCCGGTATTCGCCGTGATCATCGGCGCCTGGTACGAGGGGCAAACCCTGTCCCGGGAGCTGATGATCTATTCGGCGGTTTTGTTGAGCGGGTTTGCGATCACCAAAATGCCTGTGGAAAAGTGGTTCAGATAACGAACATATCCACAAAACGATTGACCGGGGTGGCTTCGAGCTGCGCCGGATCCTTGCACAACGCGAAGATTTCGCCGCTGCGCTGGCCGGTGAAACGTGTGGCCAGATTGGCCTTGAACTTGTCTTCCAGTAATGGAATGCCCTCGACACGGCGGCGACGATGACCGATCGGGTATTCCACGACGACGTTTTCAGTGCTGCTGCCATCCTTGAAAAACACCTGCACGGCGTTGGCGATCGAGCGCTTGTCGGGCTCCAGATATTCACGGGTGAAACGCGGTTCTTCGACGATGACCATTTTCTCGCGCAGCACATCGATGATCGGATGCGCTCGGTGGAAATCGTCTTCGTACTGCTCGGCGACCAGATTGCCAAAGGCCAGTGGCACGGCGGTCATGTACTGGATGCAGTGGTCGCGGTCGGCGGCGTTGGCCAGCGGCCCGACTTTGGAAATGATGCGAATCGCCGATTCGTGGGTGGTGATGACGATCCGGTCGATTTCATGCAGACGATTGCGCACTTGCGGGTGCAAGGTCACCGCGGCTTCGCAGGCGGTTTGCGCGTGGAATTCGGCGGGAAAACTGATCTTGAACAGCACGTTTTCCATCACGTAACTGCCGAATGGCCGCGAGAAACTGAAGGCGCGTTTATTCTCCGGTTTCAGCGCCAGATCGCTGTTGGTATGGCTGAACAGCACGTCATAAAAGCCCCACTGTTTCGCAGTCAGCACGCCGGGAATACCCATTTCGCCGTGCATGGCGATGTCGGCCAGTCGCACACCACGACTCGTCGCATCCCCCGCCGCCCAGGATTTTCGTGAACCGGCGTTAGGTGCATGACGATAAGTGCGCAGCGCCTGACCATCAGCGAACGCGTGGGACAACGCCGACAGCAATTGCTCGCGATTGGCGCCCATCAGTTTGGCGTTGACAGCGGTTGAAGCGACTTTCACCAGAATGACGTGATCGAGTCCTACACGATTGAAGGAGTTTTCCAGAGCGATCACGCCTTGAATCTCGTGGGCCATGATCATCGCTTCGAGCACATCGCGAATGGTCAGCGGTGCTTCAGCGTTGGCCAGACGCTTCTGCGAAAGATGATCGGCCACAGCGAGAATCCCGCCGAGGTTGTCGGATGGATGACCCCACTCGGCGGCGAGCCAGGTGTCGTTGTAGTCGAGCCAGCGGACGATGCAGCCGATGTCCCACGCGGCCTTGACCGGGTCGAGGCGATAGGAGGTGCCGGGAACGCGTGCGCCGAACGGGACGACGGTGCCTTCGACGATCGGGCCCAGATGCTTGGTGCATTCGGGAAAGCGCAACGCCAGCAGGCCGCAGCCCAGCGTGTCCATCAGGCAGTTGCGGGCGGTGTCGAGGGCTTCGGTGGAGGTGACTTTGAAGGTGAGGACGTAATCGGCGATGTCCTGCAGGACACGGTCGTAGTCGGGGCGATTGTTCAGGTCGACGTTGGCGCTCATTGCGGTTCTCCTGTGCGGGAATGATGAGTGGGTGCGGTCTTCCTCAGGGCTTGGCTGGGTTGGTCTGGTTGATTGCAGGTCTGGGGTGCCTGCTGGTTTTGTGCTTTTTCAGAGAGTGTCCCCTCACCCTAGCCCTCTCCCGAGGGAGAGGGGACTGATTGGGGGATGCTGTGGAGGTTCACCGACTTGAGCGATCTGCGCTGAATCCAGAATCGATCTGATCAATGCACAACTTCAAACACCTCAATCAGCCCCCAGATCCGTAATCGCTTCAATCTTTCAGGTCGATGCACAACCCCTGACACCTCGGTCGGCCCCCTCTTCCTCCGGGAGAGGGCTGGGCGGGCGGCGTTCCGATGAGGGTAAAGCTCTCGGATCAGAAGGAGTCTCCTGGGACGCGCACGTAACCCTCCATCAGGACACGCGCACTACGGCTCATGATGGCTTTCTTCACCACCCACTCGCCGTTCTCCAGACTGGCTTCGGCGCCAACGCGCAACGTCCCGGACGGATGCCCAAAACGCACGGCACTACGTTCAACACCACCGGCCGCGAGGTTTACCAAGGTGCCGGAGATTGCTGCAGCGGTGCCGATGGCCACCGCCGCCGTGCCCATCATCGCGTGGTGCAACTTGCCCATCGACAAGGCGCGCACCAGCAAATCCACATCACCGGCGCCAACCGCTTTGCCACTCGACGCCACGTAATCAGCAGGCTTGGCGACAAACGCGACTTTCGGCGTGTGCTGACGTTTGGCCGCTTCATCCAGATTGGCAATCAAGCCCATGCGCAACGCGCCATAAGCCCGAATCGTCTCAAACATCTGCAGCGCTTGCGGATCGCTGTTGATCGCACCTTGCAACTCGGTCCCGGTGTAACCGATGTCTTCAGCATTGACGAAAATCGTCGGGATGCCAGCATTGATCATGGTCGCCTTGAACGTACCAACACCCGGCACTTCCAGCTCATCGACCAGGTTGCCGGTGGGAAACATCGAACCACCGCCGCCCTCTTCTTCCGCTGCCGGGTCCATGAATTCGACTTGCACTTCGGCCGCCGGAAAGGTCACGCCGTCGAGTTCGAAATCACCGGTTTCCTGCACTTCGCCGTTGGTGATCGGCACATGGGCAATAATCGTTTTACCGATGTTGGCCTGCCACACGCGCACCACCGCAACACCGTTGTGCGGAATGCGGCTGGCGTCGACCAGACCGTTGCTGATGGCGAACGAACCGACCGCTGCCGAGAGGTTGCCGCAATTGCCGCTCCAGTCCACGAACGGCTTGTCGATGGAGACCTGACCGAACAGGTAATCGACGTCGTGATCAGCCTTGATGCTTTTCGACAGGATCACGGTTTTGCTGGTGCTCGAAGTCGCGCCGCCCATGCCGTCGATTTGCTTGTCGTACGGGTCGGGGCTGCCGATCACGCGCAGCAGCAAAGCGTCGCGGGTCGGGCCGGGAATCTGTGCCGCTTCGGGCAGGTTCTTGAGGCTGAAGAACACGCCTTTGCTGGTGCCGCCGCGCATGTAGGTCGCAGGGATTTTGATTTGTGGTGCGTGAGCCATGGTGCTCCTTAACCACAGGCGTGAGACCCAAGCCTCACGCCTGCATCAGTAGATTTAAACGGCAACCGCCGACTCTTCGAGGAAGTCCTGAGCGAAGCGCTGCAACACGCCGCCAGCCTCATAGATCGACACTTCTTCAGCGGTATCCAGACGGCAGGTCACCGGCACGTCAACGCGCTCGCCGTTCTTGCGATGGATCACCAGCGTCAGGTCCGCGCGCGGTTTGCGCTCGCCGATCACGTCGTAGGTTTCGCTGCCGTCGATGGCCAGGGTGTGACGGTCAGTGCCCGGCTTGAACTCCAGCGGCAACACGCCCATGCCCACCAGGTTGGTGCGGTGAATGCGCTCGAAACCTTCTGCGGCAATCGCCTCGACACCGGCCAGACGCACGCCTTTCGCCGCCCAGTCACGGGACGAACCCTGACCGTAATCGGCGCCGGCAATAATGATCAGCGGCTGCTTGCGCTCCATGTAGGTCTCGATGGCTTCCCACATGCGCATGACCTTGCCTTCCGGCTCGACACGGGCCAGCGAACCCTGCTTGACCTTGCCGTTTTCCACGACCATTTCATTGAACAGTTTCGGGTTGGCAAACGTCGCGCGCTGTGCGGTCAAGTGGTCGCCACGGTGGGTGGCGTAAGAGTTGAAGTCCTCTTCCGGCAAGCCCATTTTCGCCAGGTATTCGCCGGCGGCGCTGTCGAGCATGATCGCGTTGGATGGCGACAGGTGATCGGTGGTGATGTTGTCCGGCAGCACGGCCAGCGGGCGCATGCCTTTAAGCGGACGGGCGCCGGCCAGTGCACCTTCCCAATACGGCGGACGGCGAATATAGGTGCTCATTTCGCGCCAGTCGTACAGCGGCGTGACTTTCGGGCCGGTGTCTTCGTGGACGGCAAACATCGGAATGTAGACCTGACGGAACTGCTCAGGCTTGACCGAAGATTTCACCACAGCGTCGATTTCTTCGTCGCTCGGCCAGATGTCCTTCAGGCGGATTTCCTTGCCGTCGACCACGCCCAACACATCTTTTTCGATGTCGAAACGGATGGTCCCGGCAATGGCGTAAGCCACCACCAGTGGCGGCGACGCGAGAAACGCTTGCTTGGCATACGGGTGAATGCGGCCGTCGAAGTTGCGGTTGCCGGAAAGCACGGCGGTGGCGTACAGATCGCGGTCGATGATCTCTTGCTGGATCACCGGATCGAGCGCGCCGGACATGCCGTTGCAGGTGGTGCAAGCGAAGGCGACAACACCGAAACCGAGCTGCTCCAGTTCAGTGGTCAGCCCCGCTTCGTCGAGGTACAGCGCCACGGTTTTCGAACCCGGCGCCAGCGAGGATTTCACCCACGGCTTGCGGGTCAGGCCAAGCTTGTTGGCGTTGCGCGCCAGCAGTCCGGCGGCAATCACGTTGCGCGGGTTGCTGGTGTTGGTGCAACTGGTGATGGCGGCGATGATCACCGCGCCGTCGGGCATTTGCCCGGGCACGTCCTCCCACTGCCCGGAGATGCCTTTGGCCGCCAGATCCGCCACCGCAACGCGCGCGTGCGGGTTGCTCGGGCCGGCCATATTGCGCACTACCGAGGACAGATCGAAAGTCAGGCCGCGCTCGTATTGCGCTCCTTTCAGGCTATCGGCCCACAGGCCGGTGAGCTTGGCGTATTGCTCGACCAACTGCACTTGCTGGTCTTCACGACCGGTGAGTTTCAGGTAATCGATGGTTTGCTGATCGATGTAGAACATCGCCGCCGTGGCGCCGTATTCCGGGGCCATGTTGGAGATGGTCGCGCGGTCGCCGAGGGTCAGCGCCGCCGCGCCTTCGCCGAAGAACTCCAGCCACGCGCCGACGACTTTCTGTTTGCGCAGGTATTCGGTCAGCGCCAGCACCATGTCGGTGGCGGTGATGCCCGGTTGCAGCTTGCCGGTCAGTTCGACGCCGACGCTTTCCGGCAGGCGCATCCACGACGCGCGACCGAGCATTACGCTCTCGGCTTCGAGGCCGCCGACGCCGATGGCGATTACGCCCAACGCATCGACGTGCGGGGTGTGGCTGTCGGTGCCGACGCAAGTGTCGGGGAACGCCACGCCTTCACGCACCTGGATCACCGGGGACATTTTCTCCAGGTTGATCTGATGCATGATGCCGTTGCCCGGCGGGATCACATCAACGTTCTTGAAGGCTTTTTTGGTCCAGTTGATGAAGTGGAAACGGTCTTCGTTGCGACGGTCTTCGATGGCGCGGTTTTTCTCGAACGCCTGCTTGTCGAAACCGCCCGCTTCCACCGCCAACGAGTGGTCGACGATCAATTGCGTCGGCACCACCGGGTTGACCTGCGCCGGATCGCCACCCTGCAAGGCGATCGCGTCACGCAGACCGGCGAGGTCGACCAGTGCGGTCTGGCCGAGAATGTCGTGGCAGACCACACGGGCCGGAAACCACGGGAAGTCGAGGTCGCGTTTGCGTTCGATCAGTTGCTTGAGGGAGTCGGTGAGCGTGGCCGGGTCGCAGCGACGCACGAGGTTTTCCGCCAGCACGCGGGAGGTGTACGGCAGGGTGTCGTAACTGCCGGGCTGAATCGCTTCGACCGCCGCGCGAGCGTCGAAATAATCCAGAGGGCTGCCGGGCAGGGTTTTACGGAATTCTGTGTTCATCGGGTCAGGACTCGGGGCACGGTGGTTGCAAAGGGTGGGCTGACGCCAGACTCAAGATTCACACCGTCCCTTGTAGGAGTGAGCCTGCTCGCGATAGCGGTAGATCAGTCGACATCGATGGTGAATGTCAGTCCGTCATCGCGAGCAGGCTCACTCCTACAGGGTTTAGCGGTGATCTTGCGCTTCGGGTCAGCTCACCATTTCAGCGACGTTCGATTGGCACGAACTTGCGCTGTTCGACGCCGACGTACTCGGCGCTTGGACGGATGATGCGGTTGTTGGCACGCTGTTCGAACACGTGCGCGGCCCAGCCGGTCAGGCGCGAGCAGACGAAGATCGGCGTGAACAGCTTGGTCGGAATGCCCATGAAGTGGTACGCCGAGGCATGGTAGAAATCGGCGTTGGGGAACAGTTTTTTCTGCTCCCACATGGTCTTGTCGATGGCTTCGGAAACCGCGAACAACACCTTGTCGCCGACCTCGTCTGCGAGTTTTTTCGACCAGCCCTTGATCACCTCGTTGCGCGGATCGCTGTCCTTATAGATCGCGTGGCCGAAGCCCATGATCTTGTCCTTGCGCTCGAGCATGCCGAGGGTGCCCTTGATCGCCTCTTCCGGCGACGAGAAGCGCTCGATCATTTCCATCGCCGCTTCGTTGGCGCCGCCGTGCAACGGGCCACGCAGCGAACCGATGGCGGCGGTCACGCAGGAATAAAGATCAGACAGGGTCGAAGCGCAAACGCGCGCGGTGAAGGTCGAGGCGTTGAATTCGTGTTCGGCGTAGAGGATCAGCGAAACGTTCATCACTTTGACGTGCAGTTCGCTTGGCTTCTTGTCGTGCAGCAGGTGCAGGAAGTGACCGCCGATGGTCGGCTCGTCACTGACGCAGTTGATGCGTTTGCCGTCGTGGCTGAAGCGATACCAGTAGCACATGATCGCCGGGAACGCGGCCAGCAAGCGGTCAGTCTTGTCGCGCTGCTCGGAGAAGTCTTGCTCCGGCTCGAGGTTGCCAAGGAACGAGCAACCGGTGCGCAACACGTCCATCGGGTGGGCGTCGGCGGGGATGCGTTCAAGCACTTCTTTCAGCGCTTGCGGCAGGACGCGCAGCTTGCTCAGTTTGCCTTGGTATTCGTCGAGTTGCGCCTTCGTCGGCAGCTCGCCGTAGAGCAGCAGGTACGCGACTTCTTCAAATTGCGCATCGGCAGCGAGTTCGCGCACGTCGTAGCCGCGATAGGTCAGCCCGGCACCGGCCTGGCCCACGGTGGACAGTGCGGTTTGCCCGGCAACCTGGCCACGGAGCCCGGCACCACTGAGTACTTTTGCTTCGGCCATTGTGTTCTCCAATCTTTTTGAATTTGTATGGGGAAAACTTGTGGGAGCGAGCCTCCTCGCGAAGGTGGCTGGAACACCTCGGTGCGTCAGGGACACCGCGTTATCGTTGGCGTCCTTCGCGAGCAGGCTCGCTCCCACAGGGGTCTTGTTCAGCCTTTCTTTTGTGCAAACAACGCATCGAGCTTCTGCTCGAAGGTGTGATAGTCGATGCGATCGTAAAGCTCCATGCGAGTCTGCATGGTGTCGATGACATTCTGCTGCGTGCCATCGCGGCGGATCGCGGTGTAAACGTTTTCTGCTGCCTTGTTCATCGCGCGGAACGCCGACAGCGGATACAGCACCAGCGACACATCGGCGCCAGCCAGTTGCTCGGTGGTGTACAGCGGCGTCGCGCCGAACTCGGTGATATTGGCCAGGATCGGCGCTTTCACACGGTTGGCGAACAGCTTGTACATCTCCAGTTCAGTGATGGCTTCCGGGAAGATCATGTCAGCGCCAGCCTCGATGCATGCGGCTGCGCGATCGAGTGCCGACTCCAGACCTTCCACCGCCAGTGCATCGGTTCGCGCCATGATCACAAAGCTGTCATCGGTGCGCGCATCGACGGCGGCTTTGATGCGGTCGACCATTTCCTGCTGACTGACGATCTCTTTGTTCGGACGGTGGCCGCAGCGCTTGGCGCCGACCTGATCCTCGATGTGAATCGCCGCCGCGCCGAACTTGATCATCGACTTGACCGTGCGCGCCACATTGAACGCCGACGAGCCGAAACCTGTGTCGACGTCGACCAGCAGCGGCAGATCGCAGACATCGGTGATGCGTCGCACGTCAGTCAGCACGTCGTCCAAACCGGTGATGCCCAGATCCGGCACGCCGAGGGAGCCTGCGGCCACGCCGCCACCGGACAGGTAGATCGCCTTGAAACCGGCGCGCTTGGCCAGCAGCGCGTGGTTGGCGTTGATCGCGCCGACCACTTGCAATGGATGCTCGCTGGCGACCGCATCGCGGAAACGCTGGCCTGGAGTGTTCAGGTTGGAACTCATGACTCACCTCGTTCAGTGGCTGTCTTATTGTGGGCGCCGTCCTGGTAATGACGGGCGATGTTGCGTTTCGAGGCGCCGATGTGACGGCGCATCAACAATTCCGCGAGTTCGCCGTCACGGTCGGCGATGGCATCGAGAATCCGGTGGTGTTCGGCAAAGGCCTGGCGCGGGCGGTTCGGCGTGGTCGAGAACTGGATGCGGTACATGCGCACCAGTTGATACAGCTCGCCGCAGAGCATCTGCGTCAGCGTGCGGTTGCCGCTGCCCTGGATGATCCGGTAGTGGAAGTCGAAATCGCCTTCCTGCTGGTAATAGCCAACGCCGGCCTGAAACGCCGCGTCGCGCTCGTGGGTTTCCAGCACCCGGCGCAGTTCGTCGATTTCTTCGACGCTCATGCGCTCAGCCGCGAGACGACAGGCCATGCCTTCGAGGGATTCGCGAATTTCGTAGAGTTCAAGCAATTCGGCATGACTGAGCGACACCACCCGCGCACCGACGTGCGGTACGCGCACCAGCAGGCGCTGGCCTTCCAGTCGATGAATCGCCTCACGCAACGGCCCACGGCTGATGCCGTAGGTGCGCGCCAGCTCCGGCTCGGAGATCTTGCTGCCCGGGGCGATCTCACCTTTGACGATGGCCGCTTGAATGCGCCGGAAGACGTTTTCCGAGAGCGTCTCGGAATCGTCGCCGCTGATGACCGGGGGATCGAGTTGATCCAGCATGATTGTCGACACCTTTAAATCCAATGCGGCAAAAACTAGCCAATTCGCCCGCATCAGTCAAAGGATAAATAGGTATTGTCGACAATCGTCTAATAACCGTAGGCAACCTTCCATTGGTCGATTAATCCCTGTGGGAGCGAGCTCGCTCCCACAGGGAATCCCAAGGGTTATAGACCGGTGCCGGCGCTGGCGCCATAAACCCACCGTGCTAGAATGCCGCCCGCATTTGCTGGCCATTTGTACGGCTTGTCATAAAAAGCTGCCAGGCACACGAAGGGCCTTGCGCAAGTTTTGCCAAGGACCTGAACCGAAAACGGAACGCTGCGCACCAGGATTTATGAGACTCAAGCCCTTCCCCACATTCTTTGCCCTGTTTTGCCTGCCCGGCCTCGCCGCCGCGGGGGAAAAAACCGTGTACGGCCTCAACGAATACGCTTCGCTTGACGGCATCAATCTGGAAGTTGCGGCCAAACTCGACACCGGTGCGAAAACCGCATCGCTGAGTGCCCGCGACATCAAACGCTTTAAACGCAACGGTGAGTCCTGGGTACGTTTCTACCTGGCCATCGACGCTGCGCATTCACACCCGATCGAGCGGCCGCTGGCGCGGGTCAGCAAGATCAAGCGCCGCGCCGGCGATTACGACCCGGAGGAAGGCAAGAAGTACACCGCCCGTCCGGTGATCGAGCTGGATATCTGCATGGGCACGGCGATGCGCAGCATCGAAGTGAACCTGACCGACCGAAGTGCGTTCCAATATCCGCTTTTGATTGGCTCCGAAGCGCTGAAACGCTTTGATGCGCTGGTCGATCCAAGCCTTAAATACGCTGCCGGCAAACCCGCCTGCACCATCGCCGCTCATACCGCCGAGTAATTTCCATGCGTTCTCTAACCTTCCACCTGAAAATCCTGATCACCATTCTGGTGCTCCTGGGCGTTTCGGTTACGGCCTATCAGATTTTCGTGCTCGGCATCCCGGTGACCGAAGACGCCACCGACGACTTGTGGAACATCGACGCCAAGGTCGAGTTCGTCGCCAGCACCAAGGATCCGGTGAAGATCCAGATGTTCGTGCCACCGTTGAGCCGCGATTACGTCAGCCTCAATGAAAGCTTTATCTCCAATAACTACGGTGTCGCCGTCAACCGCGTCGACGGCAACCGCAAGGTCACCTGGTCGGCGCGCCGGGCCAAGGGCAACCAGACGCTTTATTACCGTTTGGTGCTGACCAAGCGTTACACCGCCGAAAAATCCAAGATCAAAGGCCCGACCTTCCGCGACAGCATCGCCATCGAAGGCCCTGAGAAAATCGCCGCCGAAGCCCTGCTCGCGCCGATCCGCCAGCATTCCGCCGACGTCGAAACCTTTATTGGCGAGGCGATCAAACGCGTCAACAACGTCAACGACGACAACGTGAAACTGCTGCTGGCCGGCGATCCGTCGACGCCGCACAAAGCCAAAATCGTCGAACTGCTGCTGTCCATCGCCCACGTGCCGGTGGAAAAAGTCCACACCATCCGCCTCGTCGCCGACCAGCCGCAAACCCCGGAACTGTGGCTGCGCAGCTTCAACGGCAACGACTGGCTGTACTTCAACCCGGAAACCGGCGAGCAAGGCCTGCCGACCGACCGCCTGCTGTGGTGGACCGGCGATGAAAACCTGATCACCGTCGACGGCGGCAAGAAAGCCAACGTGACCTTCAGCCTGAACAACAGCGAGATGAACGCGATTCGTCTGGCCAAGCTGACGGACGAAAACACCGACGCCAACTTCCTCGAATACTCGCTGTACGGCTTGCCGCTGCAGACTCAGCAGACGTTCATGATCATGGTGATGATCCCGATCGGCGTGCTGGTGATCCTGATTCTGCGCAACCTGATCGGCCTGCAGACACTCGGCACGTTCACCCCGGTGCTGATCGCCCTCGCCTTCCGCGAAACGCAACTGGGCTTCGGCATTCTGCTGTTTACCGTGATCACGGCGCTGGGCCTATCGTTACGTTCGTATCTGGAACACCTGAAGCTGCAAATGCTGCCGCGACTCTCGGTGGTGCTGACCTTTGTTGTAGTGTTGATCGCGGCGATCAGCCTGTTCAGCCACAAACTCGGCCTGGAACGCGGGCTGTCGGTGGCGCTGTTCCCAATGGTGATTTTGACCATGACCATCGAACGCCTGTCGATCACCTGGGAAGAACGCGGTGCCAGCCATGCGATGAAAGTCGCGATCGGCACGCTGTTCGCGGCGTCACTCGCGCACCTGATCATGACCGTGCCAGAGCTGGTCTACTTCGTGTTCACATTCCCGGCGATCCTGCTGATTCTGGTCGGCTTCATGTTGGCGATGGGTCGTTATCGCGGCTACCGCCTGACCGAGCTGGTGCGCTTCAAGGCTTTCCTGAAGAAGGCTGACGCCTGATGTTCGGTTTCTGGAAGACCTGGAAGGCCCTGGAGGCGCGGGGCATCATGGGCATCAATCGGCGTAACGCCGACTACGTGCTCAAGTACAACAAGCGCAGCCTGTACCCGATTGTCGATGACAAGATCATCACCAAGGAACGCGCCATCGCGGCCGGCATTCACGTGCCGGAGCTGTACGGCGTGATCTCCACCGAGAAGGAAATCGACAAGCTCGACGAGATCATCGGCGGGCGCAACGACTTCGTGATCAAACCGGCGCAGGGCGCGGGCGGTGACGGCATCATCGTGATTGCCGACCGCTTCGAGGGCCGCTATCGCACGGTGTCAGGCAAGATCCTTGCTCATGAAGAGCTTGAGCATCACATCTCGAGCATCCTCACTGGCCTGTATTCGCTGGGCGGCCACCGTGATCGGGCGCTGATCGAATACCGCGTGACCCCGGATCAGATCTTCAAAAGCATCAGCTACGAAGGCGTGCCGGACATCCGCATCATCGTGCTGATGGGCTACCCGGTGATGGCCATGCTGCGCTTGCCGACCCGGCAGTCCGGCGGCAAGGCCAACCTGCACCAGGGCGCCATCGGTGTCGGTGTTGACCTGGCCACGGGTCTGACGTTGCGCGGCACCTGGCTGAACAACATCATCACCAAACACCCCGACACCACCAACGCGGTGGACGGCGTGCAACTGCCCTACTGGGACGGTTTCATGAAACTCGCCGCCGGCTGCTATGAGCTGTGCGGGTTGGGCTATATCGGTGTTGATATGGTGCTCGATCAGGAAAAAGGCCCGCTGATTCTCGAGCTGAATGCGCGGCCTGGGCTGAATATTCAGATTGCTAACGACTGTGGGCTGACGTTGCGTACCCATGCGGTTGAAGCGCGGCTGGAAGAGCTGAAGGCGCGTGGGGTGACGGAATCGGTTGAAGAGCGAGTGGCGTTTACTCAGGAGATGTTTGGGCATATTCCTGCTGTGGAAGGCTAAAAGCCGAAAAACAAAAAGCCCCTCACCCTAGCCCTCTCCCAAAGGGAGAGGGGACTGACCGAGGTGGATGTTCGAAGTACGCCGACCTGAACGTCTTGAGGCGAACTCAGGCATTGAAAAGCATGATGATCGGCTCCCTTTCCCCTCGCCAGCTTGAGATATCGAGCCGAACTCGGATCTTGAAAAGCATGAAGATCTGCTCCCTTTCCCCCTCGCCAGCTTGAGATATCGAGCCGAACTCGGATCTTGAAAAGCATGAAGATCTGCTCCCTTTCCCCCTCGCCAGCTTGAGATATCGAGCCGAACTCGGATCTTGAAAAGCATGAAGATCTGCT
>NZ_JBQYFW010000046.1:0-41266 GCF_056313565.1 Pseudomonas sp. 3B-A001-10F | reverse complement strand
ACAACTAAGCAGCACATTGATTACCTGTGGGAGCGAGCCTGCTCGCGAAGCTTTTTAGTGGTGGATCAAGGTGCAGGGTTCGGATGATCTTTGTGAATCGCCTCGATCCCTTCCAGCACCTCGTCCGATAGCTTCAGATCGAAGCTGGCAATGTTGCTGTCCAGTTGCTCAAGCGTCGTCGCGCCAATGATGTTACTCGTGACGAATGGTTGCTGAGTGACGAACGCCAAGGCCATCTGCGCCGGGTCCAGACCGTGTTCACGAGCCAGCGCCACGTATCGGCTGCACGCTGCTTCCGACTGTGCATTGAAATAGCGGCTGAAGCGACTGTAGAGGCTCAGGCGACCTTTTGGCGGACGAGCGCCACCTTCGTATTTGCCTGACAGGAAACCAAACGCCAGCGGCGAATAGGCGAGCAGGCCGCACTGTTCGCGGATGGCGATTTCCGCCAGGCCCACTTCAAAACTGCGGTTGAGCAGGTTGTAGGGGTTCTGGATCGACACCGCGCGCGGCCAGCCACGCGCTTCGGCCAAGGCCAGAAAACGCATGGTGCCCCACGGGGTTTCGTTGGACAGGCCGATGTGGCGGATCTTGCCGGCCTTCACTTGCTCGTCGAGTGCTTCGAGAGTGTCTTCGAGCGGGGTCAGGTTGGCTTCGATCTTGTGCTTGTAACCCAGTTGTCCGAAAAAGTTGGTGCTGCGTTCCGGCCAGTGCAATTGATACAGGTCGATGTAATCGGTCTGCAGGCGCTCGAGGCTGGCGTCCACCGCTGCGGTGATGTGCTGGCGGTTATGGCGCAGGTTTTTGTCGCGGATGTAGTCGATGGTGTTGCCGGGGCCGGCGATCTTGCTGGCGAGGATCCAGTCGGCGCGGTCGCCGCGACTTTTGAAGTAATTGCCGATGTAGCGCTCGGTGGTGGCGTAGGTTTCGGCTTTCGGCGGCACCGGGTACATCTCGGCGGTGTCGATGAAATTGATTCCGGCTTCTTTGGCCCGTTCAATCTGCGCGAAGGCTTCAACTTCAGTGTTTTGCTCGCCCCAGGTCATGGTGCCGAGGCAGATTGCACTCACGTTCAGGTCGGTACGGCCTAGCTGGCGATAGTCCATCAGGTGCTCCTTGGGCAAAACAATCATAAAAGCAGGTTGAAATATTTTTCGCAATCTGCATAATTGCCGACCTCTTTCTGCAGTGGAAGTGATGCGCCGCCGCCGAAGAATCTTGCCGTTGAACGGACGCGCCGACCCGAGCCCCCGAAAGCGTCTGTATCCGGCTGCCTTTGACTTGTCAAAGTACGCACTATTCAGTAAGATCCGCCGTCTAATTTACAGGGCGGCCCCTGAGGCTATAAAGAATGAAAACTTTTACTGCTAAACCGGAAACAGTAAAGCGCGACTGGTTTGTCGTCGACGCTGCTGGTCAGACCCTGGGTCGTCTGGCCACCGAAATCGCGAGCCGTCTGCGTGGCAAGCACAAGCCTGAGTACACTCCTCACGTTGACACCGGCGACTACATCGTCGTAATCAACGCCGAGCAGATTCGTGTTACCGGTGCTAAAACCACTGACAAAATGTACTACTCCCACTCCGGTTTCCCGGGCGGCATCAAGTCGATCAACTTTGAAAAGCTGATCGCTAAAGCCCCTGAGCGCGTGATCGAGACCGCGGTTAAAGGCATGCTGCCTAAAAACCCACTGGGTCGCGACATGTACCGTAAGCTGAAAGTCTATGCGGGCGCTGCACACCCACATACTGCTCAGCAGCCCCAAGAACTGAAGTTTTAACGGAATAGTACATTATGTCGGCGACTCAAAATTACGGCACTGGCCGTCGCAAGACCGCAACCGCACGCGTTTTCCTGCGTCCGGGTACTGGTAACATCTCCATCAACAACCGTTCGCTGGAAAACTTCTTCGGCCGTGAAACTGCCCGCATGGTAGTTCGCCAGCCGCTGGAGCTGACTGAGACTGTCGAGAAGTTCGACATCTACGTCACCGTGATCGGCGGTGGTGTAAGTGGTCAAGCTGGCGCAATCCGCCACGGCATCACTCGCGCTCTGATGGACTACGACGAAACCCTGCGTGGCGCTCTGCGCAAAGCTGGCTTCGTTACTCGCGACGCCCGTGAAGTTGAACGTAAGAAAGTTGGTCTGCGTAAAGCGCGTAAGCGTCCGCAGTACTCGAAGCGTTAATTCCGCTTCCGCGTTCAAAAAGAACGCCCGCCTCCTCACGGAAGCGGGCGTTTTTTTATGCCTGTGATTTATCAAAGAATTGCGCTGCGACAACTTGCCACTTCCGTAGACCCCCTATACTGCAAGGCTTGAGGGTAAGAGCTCCGGGTAATTCCCTTGTCAGAATTGGGGCTTTTCATTACCATTCGGCAAAATTTTTATAAGTAACATTGATTTATTTAGTAGATGCCTGATTTAACAGGCCACAAAAGCTGATGGGAGAGGACTGAATGAGCAATGACGGCGTGAATGCAGGCCGGCGTCGCTTCTTGGTAGCAGCCACATCCGTGGTGGGTGCTGCAGGAGCGGTGGGGGCTGCGGTCCCGTTCGTGGGGTCATGGTTTCCCAGTGCCAAGGCGAAAGCCGCCGGTGCACCGGTGAAAGTGAATGTCAGCAAAATCGAGCCAGGACAGCAGATGATTGCTGAATGGCGCGGCCAGCCGGTGTTCATTGTCCGCCGTACTGCGGAAATCCTGGGGAATCTCAAGAAGATCGAGGGCCAGCTCTCCGATCCAACCTCCAAAAACTCCACGCAACCCACCTATGTCGACCCTGAAGTGCGTTCGATCAAGCCGGAAATTCTGCTGCTGATCGGGATCTGCACGCACCTGGGTTGCTCACCAACTTTCCGTCCCGAAGTGGCACCTGCGGATCTCGGCAAAGACTGGGTCGGTGGCTATTTCTGCCCTTGCCACGGCTCCCACTACGATCTGGCTGGCCGCGTCTACAAGTCGCAACCTGCGCCTTTGAACCTGCCAGTTCCCCCGCATTCCTATGAGACCGATGACCTGATTGTCATCGGCGTCGATACGGAGAAAGCGTGATGAGCAAGTTCATGGATTGGGTTGATGCGCGCTTTCCTGCGACCAAAATGTGGGAAGACCATCTCAGCAAGTATTACGCTCCAAAAAACTTCAACTTCTTCTATTTCTTCGGCTCTCTGGCGCTGCTGGTGCTGGTCAACCAGCTCGTCACCGGCGTCTGGCTGACGATGAGCTACACGCCATCGGCAGAAGAGGCTTTTGCGTCTGTCGAAGGCATCATGCGTGACGTCAATCACGGCTCGATTTTGCGTCTGCTGCACGCTGTCGGCGCTTCGATGTTCTTCATCGTGGTGTATCTGCACATGTTCCGCGGCCTGCTTTACGGTTCGTACCAGAAACCGCGCGAGCTGGTCTGGGTCTTCGGCATGCTGATTTATCTGGCGCTGATGGCTGAAGCGTTCATGGGTTACCTGCTGCCATGGGGTCAGATGTCCTACTGGGGTGCCCAGGTGATCATCTCGCTGTTCGGTGCGATTCCGGTGATCGGCAACGACCTGACGCAGTGGATTCGTGGTGACTATCTGATCTCCGGAATCACCCTGAACCGCTTCTTCGCCTTGCATGTCGTGGCTCTGCCGATCGTGATTCTCGGTCTGGTGGTACTGCACATTCTGGCGTTGCACGAAGTCGGTTCGAACAACCCTGACGGCGTCGACATCAAGAAGCACAAAGATGAAAACGGCATCCCGCTGGACGGCATTGCTTTCCACCCGTACTACACCGTGAAAGACATTGTCGGTGTCGTGGTGTTCCTGTTTATCTTCTGCTTTATTGTGTTCTTCTTCCCGGAAATGGGTGGCTATTTCCTCGAAAAACCAAACTTCGAGCCGGCCAACCCGTTCAAGACGCCGGAGCATATCGCGCCGGTCTGGTACTTCACGCCGTTCTACGCGATCCTGCGAGCAATCCCTGACAAGCTCATGGGCGTTATTGCCATGGGCGCTTCAATTGCTTTCCTGTTTGTCCTGCCGTGGCTCGATCGCAGTCCGGTCAAATCCATGCGCTATAAAGGCTGGATGAGCAAAGTCTGGCTCGTCATATTCTGCGTTTGCTTTGTGCTGCTTGGCTGGACTGGCGTGAAAGCTCCGACGCCGTCTCTGACGTTGCTGTCGCAGGTCTGCACCTTCCTGTACTTCGCGTACTTCATCCTGATGCCGTTCTACACCAGGCTCGAGAAGACCAAACCGGTTCCGGAAAGGGTGACTGGCTGATGAAAAAGTTATTTTTTGCTCTGATTTTTGCTGCTCTGCCTGTTCTGTCCTTCGCCGCTGAACACGGTGGTCCGGAGTTGGAAAAGGTCGACATCGACGTTTCCGACAACGCTGCGCTGCAGGATGGCGCACGTACCTTTGCCAACTATTGCATGGGTTGCCACAGTGCCAAGTTCCAGCGTTACGAGCGGGTGGCCGATGATTTGGGCATTCCTCACGAAATGATGCTGGAGAAACTGGTGTTCACTGGCGCCAAGATTGGCGATCACATGAACATCGGCATGCAGCCGGCAGACGCCAAGACCTGGTTTGGTGCTGCACCACCGGATCTGACCCTGGTCGCTCGCGTACGCGGCACCGACTGGCTCTACGGTTACCTGAAGTCGTTCTACGAAGATCCTGCACGTCCATGGGGCGTGAACAACAAGGTTTTCCCGAACGTCGGCATGCCTAACGTGCTGGTCGGCCTGCAAGGTCGTCAGGTCGTGGGTTGCAAACAGGTGCAGATCGTCGAAGACGGCAAGAAGCAATATGATCCGCTGACCGGTACGCCTCTGACTCATGAAGCGTGCGATCAGCTGACCATCGTGCCGAAAACCGGTGCTCTGAACGAAGAGCAGTTCGATGAGAAGGTCAAGAATCTGGTAACCTTCCTGGCTTACTCGGCTAACCCGGTTAAGCTGCAACATCAGCGCATCGGTACTTATGTCTTGCTGTACCTGGCGTTCTTCTTTGTGTTCGCCTACCTGCTCAAGCGTGAATACTGGAAAGACGTGCACTGATACGCTTCAAGCATTGCTGTTAATCGCGCGCGCCCAAGGGCGCCTCCGATAGCGCAACGTCTGGTTTGCCAGGTGTTGCCGGAGGCGCCCTCTGGGCGCGCGCGTTTTTCCGGTTCCGATAATTTCAACAAGCGAGGAGGATCGCCATGGGCGTGACCAATCGGTTGGCCTGTTACTCCGACCCCGCCGACCACTATTCCCACCGAGTGCGCATCGTGCTTGCAGAGAAGGGTGTCAGCGCCGAGATCATTTATGTGGAAGCTGGTCGCCAGCCGCCTAAACTGATCGAGGTAAACCCTTACGGCAGTCTGCCGACGCTGGTCGATCGTGACCTGGCGTTGTGGGAGTCGACCGTGGTGATGGAATATCTGGATGAGCGTTACCCGCACCCGCCATTGATGCCGGTTTATCCGGTGGCGCGTGCCAACAGCCGTTTGCTGATTCATCGAATTCAGCGCGACTGGTGTGGTCTGGTGGATCTGATTCTGGATCCCAAGTCCAAGGAGGCCGCGCGTGTCGTGGCGCGCAAGGAATTGCGTGAAAGCCTGACGGGCGTGTCGCCGCTGTTTGCCGACAAGCCGTTTTTCCTCAGTGAGGAACAAAGTCTGGTGGATTGCTGCCTATTGCCAATACTCTGGCGTTTGCCGATTCTGGGTATTGAACTGCCGCGGCCAGCCAAGCCGCTGCTTGATTATATGGAGCGCTCGTTTGCGCGTGAGGCTTTCCAGGCGAGTCTGTCTGGTGTCGAACGCGATATGCGCTAAGGCTTAAGGAGCCGCTATGAACTCCAGTCGACCTTATCTGGTCCGCGCGCTCTACGAGTGGATTGTTGATAACGATTGCACCCCGCACATGCTGGTCAATTCCGAGTACCCGGCAGTGCAGGTGCCGCAGGGTTTCGCCAGCGACGGGCAGATTGTCCTGAACATCTCGCCGAGTGCTGTGCGTCATCTGCACATGGACAACGACGTGGTGACCTTCGAGGGGCGCTTCGGTGGCGTTCCGCACAGCTTGTACGTGCCGATCAGCGCGATTCTGGGTATCTACGCCCGGGAGAACGGTCAAGGCATGGTGTTTGATCTCGAGTCGCCGATGGATGACGAAGAAGAGATCGAGTCGGATGACGACTTGCCGCCACCGGACAGCGAGCCGCCGCGACCTAGCGGCCGGCCAAGCCTGAAAGTGGTGAAGTAATAAAAAAGGCGATCCGGATGGATCGCCTTTTTTATTACATAGGGTTGTGCGTCAGTCGATGTATTCGAACAGCTTGACGATCTTCTGCACGCCGGAAACGCCCTGAACCAGATTGGTCGCCTGAGTGGCTTCCTGTTTGGTCAGCAGGCCCAGCAGGTAGACGATGCCGTTCTCGGTCACGACCTTGATGCGCGAACCGGGAATGCTGGCGTCGGTGAGCATCTGGGTCTTGATTTTGGACGTCAGCCAAGTGTCATTCTGGCGAGCCAGGAAACCGGACGGCGGTATGACCTGCAGTTCGTTATGAACAGTTTTTACCCTTTGCACGGCGGCTGCCGCTTGCTCGGCTTTGGCTTTCAAGTCTGCGCGAGGCGTTTGACCGGCCAGCAAGACAACGCCGTTGAAACTGGTGACGACGATGTGCGAATCGTTGTCCAGGGCTGGGTCGGCTTTGGCCACGTTTACGCCCACTTTGGTTTCGATCAACGAGTCATCGATCTTGCTGCCGAAGGTGCGGGTACCGCGGTCGTCGTCGATCGGTGCTTCACGGCTGGCGTTCACCACTGAGGTGCAGCCACTGATGCCGAGGCACAGGGTCAAGGCCAGAAGGCCAAGGCGATTAGGGGTCATTCTTCACTCCCGAACAGTTGGCTGTCGATCAGATCGCAGAGGCAATGGATCGCCAGCAAGTGGACTTCTTGAATACGTGCAGTGACATTGGCCGGTACGCGGATCTCGACGTCTTCGGGCAGCAGCAGTGACGCCATGCCGCCACCATCGCGTCCGGTCATAGCTACGACAATCATTTCGCGATCATGTGCGGCCTGGATCGCTTGAATAATGTTCGCCGAGTTACCGCTGGTCGAAATCGCCAGCAGCACATCGCCCGACTGGCCGAGGGCGCGGATCTGCTTGGAGAACACTTCGTTGTAGCTGTAGTCGTTGGCGATCGAGGTGATCGTCGAGGTATCGGTGGTCAGCGCAATCGCTGGCAGGCTCGGACGCTCGCGCTCGAAGCGGTTGAGCAGCTCCGAGGAAAAATGCTGAGCGTCGCCGGCCGACCCACCGTTGCCGCACGAGAGCATTTTGCCTCCGTTGAGCAGGGTGTTGACCATGATCTGGCTGGCTTGCTCGATGTGCGGTGCAAGTACGTCCATCGCCTGTTGCTTGGTGTCGATACTGGCCTGGAAAAGCTGGCGAATTCGGGATTGCATGTCCATCTGTGTGACCTTAAGTAGCGCGGCTGTCCGGCACATGAATGTGCAGCCCGCAAAGCAAAGAGCAAAATTTGTCGGTGGGATTGTCCGGGTCGCAACGCCGACGATCAACTGTCGAAAGCATTCTGCAACCAGTTCAGTTGACTCGGATGGCTGTCGATGGCCACCACGTCGAAGCGGCAAGGGGAATTGGCCCAACGCGATTCGCGCTGAAGAAAATACTGTGCAGCGAAAATCAGTTTCTGCTGCTTGCGCCCATCGATGCTAGCGAGCGCGCCACCCCATTGAGTGTTTTTTCTGTAGCGAACTTCAACGAATACTACTGTATCGCCATCAAGCATGACCAGATCAAGCTCGCCGCGTTTGCATAACCAGTTCTGCGCCAGCAGGCACAGACCTTGTTGTTGCAGATGCTCGAGCGCTTGGCGCTCGGCATCCTTGCCGCTTTGCGAGCGTGACCTGTCGGGCATCAGCGCGGGGTGTCCGGCAGGCGCTGTACCTGCCCGCTGACGAACTGCGCCCAAGGCAACTGGCGCACAACGCGTTGGGTCTGGGTCATGCCGAGGCTGCCCGACTCACCGTCGATGCGGCTGTCCGGCAGGGCCTTGAGTTGACCCAGGCGCGGTGCCAGGCGGTAGGCATCCACACCCATCGCGTACAGGCGGCCGAGGCTGCCGGCGGCTTGCGGCCACTGCGCAACCACTTGCTGACGCAGTGGATCGCTGGAGTCCAGCAGCCATGGGGTTTCGCAGAAGCGAATGCCGTTCATGTCGTTGTACTGATTCACGTCGCCGCTGGCGCTGTAAACGTGCGACGTCGCGTACACCGGAACGTCACCTGCGTACTGGAAGTTCAGGGTTGGCTTGATCTGCTGAGCCTGTTGCGGGGTTGCGGCGAGGAAGATGAATTCGATGTCCTGACGACGCGAAGGCTGCGCGGCGACGTTGGTGCCGGCGGCATTCTGCAGGCTCTTGGCGCGCGCTTCGCTTTGACGCAGCTGGAACATGTCGGCGATCTGCTGGGCCAGTTGCACCGGCTGATCAACGCGCTCGGTCGCTACGATGCTGCCACCATTCGCTTGCCAGTCCTGGCTGAAAGCGCGCAATACGCGATCGCCCCATTCACCTTTCGGCACCATGATCGCGGCGCGGTGCAGGCCATCGGCACGGGCGCGACGCGAGACTTCGCGGGCTTCGTCTTCAGCGGCCAGACCAAACTGGAACAATTGTGCCGGGCCTTGATCACCTTCGCTGTAGTTCAGCGCAAGGGTGGTGATCGGCAGCTGCGGGCGAGTGCTCAACTGTTTGACCAGTGGTTTTTCCAGCGGGCCAACGACCAGTTGCACGCCGTCAGCCTGAGCCTTGCGGTAGAACTCGTCCATCGAAGTCAGTTTCGAGCTGTCGTAGAACTCGATTGCTGGGGGCTTTTGTCCGGCCTGTTGCGCCTGGTAGTGCGCAGCCATGAAGCCTTCACGTAGCGCCTTGCCAACAGCGGCCAGCGGGCCGTCCTGTGGCAGCAGCAGGGCGATCTTGCTCAGTGGCTGGCTGGCCAGTTCCTTGAGTTTGGTCAGCGGCAACGGCAGGTTGATCGCCGCCGGGTGCTTTGGATTCTGCGCGCGCCAGGTGTCGATCGCCGCTTGCTGTTGTTCCAGGGTGCCAGCGGATTTCACTGCCATGGCCAGGCCCATCCAGCCGCCGAGGTCGTCGGTGCTGTTCGGTTGCAGTTGATCAGTTGGCAGCGAGCCGATCAGGGTCCAGATCGCTTCGTGGTTCTTGCTCGCGGCTTCGCCTTGCAGCATCGGCGCGATGAACACGCGCTCGCGGGCAGCGGCCAGGGTCTGGCCATCGGCCTCAAGGGCGCGGGCATGTACGGTGCCGGTGCGCACTTGCTGCTCTTCAGGCATCTCGCCCAAGTGCTGCAGGCTTGGGTGGCTCAGGGCGGTCAGCGCGGCTTTCGGCTGATTGCGCGTCATCGCCAGTTCAGCGTTCAAGGTGCTGGCGAAAATCTGCTGGCCGGGCTTGAGTTGCTCCATCGGCACTTGTTGCAGGATTTGCGCGGACTGTCCGGCATTGCCCTGACGGTAGGCCAGGTCTGCGGCGCTCAGGCGCAACAGGGCGGCTTTTTCCGGGGTTTTCGCCTGGCTAGCCTGTTCGAGCAGTTGCTCGATGCTGGCATCCGGGGTCCGTGGAAGTTCGCCAAGGCTGGAGGAAGGGGAGCTGGCGCAAGCCGCCAACAAGGCAGCGAGGCAGAGGGCAGTGAACAGCCGCAGGCAAGCGATCATGTAAGTGTTCCTGATACTCGATCAAATTAGCGTCGAATTGTACCCAAGCACTGGCCGGGGCGCGATGTTACTGGCGTGAATCGGACGATTTAGCTGAAGTAAATGTTGCAGTGCTGCATAACCACGGACAAAACCGTGATGGCTCGAAGCGCGTCGCAAGCCTCGTGTCGCGCTACAATGGCCGCTTTTACCGATCACGAGGTGTGCGCTTTGACTGCTCCAGGTTCCCTGAATTCCGCTGCTGGCTCGCTTTATGTGGTGGCGACGCCCATCGGCAACCTGGACGACATCAGCGCCCGGGCCCTGAAGATCCTCCGCGAAGTGGCCTTGATCGCTGCCGAAGACACTCGTCACTCGGCGCGCCTGATGCAACACTTCGGGATCGGCACGCCGCTGGCCGCGTGTCATGAACACAATGAACGAGATGAAGGTAGCCGCTTTATTACCCGCTTGCTGGCGGGTGATAACGTCGCGTTGATTTCCGATGCGGGAACGCCGCTGATTTCCGATCCGGGGTATCACCTGGTGCGTCAGGCCCGCGCGGCCGGGATCAATGTCGTGCCAGTGCCGGGCGCCTGTGCGCTTATTGCCGCGCTGTCGGCGGCCGGTCTGCCGTCTGACCGTTTCATCTTCGAAGGGTTTCTGCCGGCCAAGTCGGTCGGACGCAAGGCGCGACTGGAAGCGGTTAAAGAAGAGCCGCGTACGTTGATTTTCTACGAGGCCCCGCACCGCATTCTTGAATGTCTGCAGGATATGGAAGCCGTGTTTGGCGGTGAGCGCCAGGCATTGCTCGCCCGCGAGATCACCAAGACCTTCGAAACGCTCAAAGGTCTGCCATTGGCCGAGTTGCGCGCGTTCGTCGAATCCGACAGCAATCAGCAGCGTGGCGAATGCGTAGTGCTGGTGGCGGGCTGGACGGCACCGGAGTCCGAGGATGCGGTCAGCAGCGAGGCGATGCGTATTCTTGATCTGTTGCTCGAAGAGATGCCGCTCAAGCGTGCCGCCGCGTTGGCAGCACAAATCACTGGCGAGCGCAAAAACGTGCTGTATCAGGTTGCGCTGGAGAAACAGAAAGGCGTGTAGGCCGTCACCCATAGCGGTCTTGAGGCTTTTAGCGCTTGTTCTTCGGGCGCTCTGCCGTTAACCTTCGCGGCGGAGAGTCGATCGGACAGTCGCTGCCCTCTATGAAAATTAGGGGGGGGAGGAAAGTCCGGGCTCCATAGGGCGAAGTGCCAGGTAATGCCTGGGAGGCGTGAGCCTACGGAAAGTGCCACAGAAAATAACCGCCTAAGCGCTCAAGCGCCGGTAAGGGTGAAAAGGTGCGGTAAGAGCGCACCGCACGTCTGGCAACAGTTCGTGGCTAGGTAAACCCCACTTGGAGCAAGACCAAATAGGGTCTCAAGGCGTGGCCCGCGCTGGGACCGGGTAGGTTGCTAAAGATGTCCAGTGATGGCCATCGTAGACGAATGACTGTTCAAGACAGAACCCGGCTTACAGATCGACTCTCCACCTTTTTCTTTCCCTGCTTGAATCATTGGCAACAGGGCTGTGTAATATCAGCAGGCCTGCTCTGAAAGTCCGGCAGCGGCAAACGCAGTAATAGCCATTTCCCACCTTGCTTCAATCAACAGCAGAAGCGCTTTTGTAATACCGAAAAAATCTTACTCTTAACAAATTACTTTAACTTTCGAGCGCAGCTTTCAGTGCTGCATCAAGTTATTGGTCAAAAGTATCCGCCAGATTCTCGTTGCACCTCCTTTTATGCTCCTAAATCTCCGTTCTGTAAGGGTTTTCCTTTAATCCGCGCCTTGACGGTGTGGTGGGCGCATTCCTATAGTGTGCGCAAGTGGCGGAAAGTGGCATGAAGTGGGTTTTTTGAGCTCAAAACGATAAAAATTGGAGAAACGCAGACGTGTTTCGCGGAGCTAACGCTATCAGTCTCGATGCAAAGGGCCGTCTCGCCATGCCGAGCCGGTACCGTGACGAGCTCGATTCGCGTAGTTCTGGCCAATTGATCGTGACCATTGATGCCGTTGATCCGTGTTTGTGTGTCTATCCGCTCGACGAGTGGGAAATTATTGAAACCAAGTTGCGCGCGCTTCCTTCGCTTCGCGAAGAGAACCGTCGCCTGCAACGTTTGCTGATTGGTAATGCCGTCGACCTCGAACTCGATGGCAGCGGTCGTTTTCTGGTTCCACCGCGTCTGCGCGAATACGCCAAGCTCGATAAGCGCGCGATGCTGGTAGGCCAACTGAACAAGTTCCAATTGTGGGACGAGGATGCATGGAATGCGGTATCTGCCGCTGACCTTGCTGCTATTCAACAACCGGGCGCGATGCCTGATGAACTGCGTGATTTGATCCTGTGACTATTGATAGCGGCTTTAACCACATCACCGTACTGCTTGACGAAGCCGTCGAGGCTCTCGCCGTACGTCCTGATGGCTGCTATCTGGACGGCACGTTCGGGCGCGGCGGACACAGCCGGTTGATCCTCAGCCAGCTCGGCACGGACGGCCGGCTCATCGGATTCGACAAAGATCCACAAGCGATTGCCACCGGGCAAACGCTAGCGGCCGAAGACGGCCGCTTTGTCGTTGTGCAGCGCAGCTTTGCCGAACTGGGTTCGGTGGTTGCCGAGCAAGGTCTGGCCGGCAAGGTCAGCGGCATTCTGCTTGACCTCGGCGTGTCTTCGCCGCAGCTCGACGACGCTGAGCGCGGCTTCAGTTTCCTCAATGACGGCCCGCTCGACATGCGCATGGACCCGTCCCGTGGCATCAGCGCTGCCGAATTCGTCAACACCGCGCCGGCTGAGGAAATCGCCCGGGTGTTCAAGGAATACGGCGAAGAACGTTTCTCCGGTCGTATGGCCCGCGCCGTCGCCGAGCGTCGCGATATCAAGCCGTTCGAGCGCACTGCCGATCTGGCCGAAGTATTGAAAGTCGCCAACCCGGCATGGGAAAAGGGCAAGAACCCGGCCACCCGGGCATTCCAGGGTTTGCGCATTCACGTCAACAACGAACTGGGTGATCTGGAAACCGGCCTCGAAGCCGCGCTGGACGCGCTGGAAATCGGCGGCCGTCTGGTCGTGATCAGCTTCCACTCGCTGGAAGACCGTATCGTCAAACTGTTCATGCGCAAGCTGGTGAAAGGCGAAGCCGACAACCTGCCGCGCAACCTGCCGGTTCGCCATGTCGCGTTCGAACCGAAAATCAAAGTCCATGGCAAAGCGCAGACGGCCTCCGACGCCGAACTCAAAGCCAACCCACGTTCCCGTAGCGCCGTCATGCGCGTCGCGGAGAAGCTGCGGTGAGCAAGCTTTTCGCCAAGCCACTGCCCGGCGGCAGCTTTCTGATGCTGCTGCTGTTTATCGGCGTGCTCGTCTCGGCCATCGCCGTGTCGTACAGCGCGCACTGGAACCGGCAGTTGCTCAACACCCTTTATAACGAACTCAGCGTGCGCGACAAGGCGCAGGCCGAGTGGGGTCGTCTGATTCTCGAGCAGAGCACCTGGACCGCGCACAGCCGCATCGAGGTGCTGGCCACCGAACAACTGAAAATGCACATTCCGGGCGCGGCTGACGTGAAGATGGTGGCGCCATGATGAAACTCGAAGGCGCACTCTTCCCATGGCGCTTCCGTCTGATGGTGGCGCTGCTCGGCGTGATGGTCGCGGCGATCTGCTGGCGCATCATCGACTTGCAAGTGGTTGACCGTGACTTCCTCAAAGGTCAGGGCGACGCGCGCAGTCTGCGTCACATTCCGATTCCGGCTCACCGTGGTCTGATCACCGACCGTAACGGCGAGCCGTTGGCCGTGAGTACCCCGGTGACTACGCTGTGGGCCAACGCCAAGGAAATGCAAACGGCCAAAGAGAAGTGGCCGGCACTTGCTGCCGCGCTGGGTCAGGATCCGAAAGCCCTGACCGAACGCCTCGAAGCCCAGGCCAACAAAGAATTCATTTATCTGGTGCGCGGGCTGACCCCCGAGCAAGGCCAGGCTGTGCTCGATCTGAAAGTCCCTGGCGTCTACGGCATCGAAGAATTCCGCCGGTTCTACCCGGCCGGTGAAGTCACCGCGCACATGGTCGGTTTTACCGACATCGATGACCACGGTCGTGAAGGTGTCGAGCTGGCTTATGACGAATGGCTCGCCGGGGTGCCGGGCAAACGACAAGTCATCAAGGATCGGCGCGGTAGGCTGATCAAGGATGTTCAGGTCACCAAAAACGCCAAGGCCGGCAAGCCCTTGGCGTTGTCCATTGACCTGCGTCTGCAATATCTGGCCAACCGCGAACTGCGCAACGCGATCATTGAGAACGGCGCGAAGGCCGGCAGCTTGGTGATCATGGACGTCAAGACCGGCGAGATTCTCGCCATGGTCAACCAGCCGACCTACAACCCGAACAACCGCCGCAATCTGCAGCCGGCAATGATGCGTAACCGCGCGATGATCGACGTGTTCGAACCGGGTTCGACCATGAAAGCCATCTCGATGGCCGCCGCAATCGAAACCGGCCGCTGGAAACCGAGCGACACCGTCGAGGTGTATCCGGGCTCCCTGCAGATCGGCAAGTACACGATCAAGGACGTCTCCAAGAGCGAAGGTCCGGTGCTCGACCTGACCGGCATCCTGATCAATTCCAGTAACGTCGGCATGAGTAAGGTCGCGTTCGATATCGGCGGCGAAACGATTTTCCGCCTCGCGCAGAAAGTCGGTCTCGGCCAGGACACCGGCCTTGGCTTCCCGGGCGAACGTGTCGGCAACCTGCCGAACTACCGCGATTGGCGCAAGGCTGAAACCGCAACGCTTTCTTACGGCTACGGTATTTCCGTGACCGCGATTCAACTCGTCCACGCGTTCTCGGCACTGGCCAACAACGGTCGTCTCGCACCGCTGACCCTGATCAAAACCGACAAGCCGCCGCAGACCACGCAAGTGCTGCCGGAAGCCGTGGCGAAAACCTTGCAAGGCATGCTCACCCAGGTGATCGAAGCGCCGCGCGGCGTGTTCCGTGCTCAGGTGCCGGCGTATCACGTGGCGGGCAAGTCGGGTACTGCGCGTAAGACTTCGGTGGGCACCAAGGGCTACGCGGAAAACTCTTATCGCTCGCTGTTCGCCGGTTTCGGTCCTATGAGCGATCCGCGATACGCGATTGTTGTGGTGATCGATGAGCCGTCCAAGGCCGGTTACTTCGGTGGTCTGGTTTCCGCACCGGTGTTCAGCCGTGTGATGTCCGGCACCCTGCGCCTGATGAACGTAACGCCGGACAACCTGCCGACGACGCAACAAGCCAACGCTACCCCGGTCGTTCCGCTGAAAGCCAATGGAGGGCGCGGCTGATGTCATTAAGTCTGAACAAGATATTCCCCCACGCCGGCCACGATCTGTTGATCCGTGAATTGGCGCTGGACAGCCGCAACGTACGCGCGGGCGATTTGTTCCTCGCCGTGCCCGGCGGCAAATTCGATGGCCGTGCACACATTGCCGATGCCTTGCAACGTGGCGCGGCAGCGGTGGCGTATGAAGTGGAAGGCGCCACCGTGCTGCCGATCACCGACGTGCCGCTGATTCCGGTCAAAGGCCTGGCAGCGCAGCTGTCGGACATCGCTGGGCGTTTTTACGGTGAGCCAAGTCATCACCTGAACCTGATTGGCGTGACCGGCACCAATGGTAAAACCAGCGTGACCCAATTGGTCGCGCAGGCGCTGGATCTGCTCGGCCAGCATTGCGGCATCGTCGGGACCTTGGGTTCCGGCTTCTATGGCGCCCTGGAAAGCGGTCTGCACACCACGCCGAATCCGATCGCCGTGCAAGCGACCCTGGGCGACCTGAAAAAGGCCGGCGCCAAAGCCGTGGCCATGGAAGTCTCGTCCCACGGTCTGGATCAGGGCCGCGTGACGGCGCTGGCGTTCGACGTTGCGGTGATGACCAACCTGTCCCGCGATCATCTGGATTATCACGGCAGCATGGAGGCGTACGCCGAGGCCAAGGCCAAGCTGTTCGCCTGGAATGATCTGAAGTGCCGCGTGGTCAACCTCGACGACGATTTCGGCCGGCAACTGGCCGCTGAAAAACGTGAATCGCGCTTGATCACCTACAGCCTGCTCGACAGCAGCGCTTACCTGTTCTGCCGCGAAGCACAGTTCGACGACCACGGCGTGCGCGCCACGCTGGTTACGCCGCAGGGCGAACATCATCTGCGCAGCACCTTGCTCGGTCGTTTCAACCTGAGCAACGTACTGGCAGCAGTCGGTGCCTTGCTCGGTCTGGATTACGCGCTCGACGAAATTCTCAAAGTACTGCCGAAACTCGAAGGCCCGGCCGGGCGCATGCAGCGTCTTGGTGGTGGCACTCAGCCGTTGGTGGTGGTCGATTACGCGCACACCCCAGACGCGCTGGAAAAAGTCCTGACCGCGTTGCGCCCGCACGTCAAAGGTCAGCTGCTGTGCCTGTTCGGCTGCGGCGGTGACCGTGATCGCGGCAAGCGTCCATTGATGGCCGAAGTGGTCGAGCGTCTGGCCGATCAGGTGCTGGTCACCGACGACAACCCGCGCACTGAAGATCCGGCAGTGATTTTCGATGACATCCGCGCCGGTTTCACGGCTGTGGATAAAGTCACCTTCGTTGCGGGCCGTGGTCAGGCGATTGCGCAACTGGTCGCTGGCGCGTCCGCCGAAGACGTGATTGTCCTGGCCGGTAAAGGTCACGAGGACTATCAGGAAATCAACGGCGTGCGTCATGCCTTCTCTGATCTGGTCGAGGCCGATCACGCCCTGACCGCTTGGGAGGTGGCCCATGCTTAAGGCCCTCAAACTCAGCGAACTGACCAACGCGCTCGACGCCCGTTTGATCGCCGCCGATGCCAGTTTCGACGGCGTCAGCATCGACAGCCGTGCGATCCAGCCCGGCCAACTGTTTATTGCGCTGACCGGCCCGCGTTTCGATGGTCATGACTATCTGAATGATGTCGCTGGCAAAGGCGCCGTTGCCGCGCTGGTCGAGCGTGAAGTCGCCGACAGCACGCTGCCGCAACTGCTGGTCAAAGACACCCGTCAGGCCCTCGGCCAATTGGGTGCCTTGAACCGTGCCGCGTTCACTCAGCCAGTCGCTGCCATCACTGGCTCCAGCGGCAAGACCACGGTCAAGGAAATGCTCGCGAGCATCCTGCGCACGCGCGGTCCGGTGCTGGCGACCCGTGGCAATCTGAACAACGACCTCGGCGCGCCGCTGACCCTGCTCGAATTGGCCCCGGAACACACTTCGGCGGTGATCGAACTGGGCGCCTCGCGTCTGGGTGAGATCGCTTACACCGTTGGCCTGACCAAGCCGCACGTGGCGATCCTCAACAATGCCGGCACCGCGCACGTCGGTGAGTTTGGCGGGCCGGAAAAAATCGTCGAAGCCAAAGGCGAAATCATCGACGGGCTGGCGGCCGACGGCGTCGCCGTGCTCAACCTCGATGACAAGGCCTTCGGTATCTGGAAGACCCGTGCGGGCGCTCGCAAGGTGCTGACTTTCGCCCTGAGCAACACTCAGGCGGACTTCTACGCCAGCGACCTGAGCACCGATGCTCGTGGTTGCCCGGCCTTCAATCTGCACACACCTGAAGGTGTCGAGCGCGTTCAACTGAACCTGCTCGGCACCCACAACGTCGCCAATTCCATGGCCGCCGCCGCTGCCGCTCACGCCTTGGGCGTGTCGCTGTTCGGCATCGCTACCGGGCTTGGCGCCGTGCAACCGGTCAAGGGTCGCACCGTCGCGCAACTGGCGAGAAACGGTATGCGCGTGATCGATGACACTTACAACGCAAACCCCACCTCGATGTGCGCGGCCGTTGATATACTCGCCGGCTTTTCCGGCCGCACCGTCCTGGTGCTCGGAGATATCGGCGAGTTGGGCGATTGGGCGGAGCAGGGGCACCGCGACGTGGGCGAGTACGCCCGGGGCAAGGTTTCCGCGCTTTATGCCGTTGGGCCAAACATGGTTCACGCCGTAAACGCTTTCGGTGAACAGGCGCATCACTTCGGCACGCAAGCCGAACTGATTCAGGCCCTCGACGCCGAGCAGGACACAAACACCACCATTTTGATCAAGGGTTCGCGCAGTGCAGCGATGGAAAACATCGTTGCGGCTCTGTGCGGGTCCAGTCTGGAGAAACATTAATGCTGCTGCTGCTAGCGGAGTATCTGCAACAGTTCTACAAAGGCTTCGCGGTCTTTCAGTACCTGACCCTGCGCGGGATCCTCGGTGTGCTGACCGCGCTGGTTTTGTCGCTGTGCTATGGCCCGTGGATGATCCGCACCCTGCAGAACCGTCAGATCGGTCAATCCGTGCGTAACGACGGTCCGCAATCGCACCTGTCCAAGTCGGGCACCCCGACCATGGGCGGCGCGCTGATTCTGTCTTCGATCGGCGTCAGCACTCTGCTTTGGGCTGACCTGAGCAACCGCTACGTCTGGACTGTTTTGCTGGTGACTCTGCTGTTCGGCGCCATCGGTTGGGTCGACGATTACCGCAAGGTCATCGAGAAGAACTCCCGTGGCTTGCCGAGCCGCTGGAAGTATTTCTGGCAGTCGGTGTTCGGCCTCGGCGCGGCGATTTTCCTTTATATGACCGCCTCCACGCCGGTGGAAACCACGCTGATCCTGCCGATGCTCAAGGACTACAGCATTCCGCTGGGCCTCGGTTTCATCGTGCTGACTTACTTCGTGATCGTCGGTTCGAGCAACGCAGTCAACCTGACTGACGGCCTCGACGGTCTGGCGATCATGCCAACCGTGATGGTCGGCGGTGGCCTCGGCATCTTCTGCTACCTGTCGGGTAACGTGAAATTCGCTGAATACCTGCTGATTCCCTACGTGCCGGGCGCGGGCGAACTGATCGTGTTCTGCGGCGCGCTGATCGGTGCCGGTCTCGGTTTCCTGTGGTTCAACACCTATCCGGCGCAAGTGTTCATGGGCGACGTCGGTGCACTGGCACTCGGCGCGGCACTGGGCACCATCGCGGTGATCGTCCGTCAGGAAATCGTCCTGTTCATCATGGGCGGCGTGTTCGTGATGGAAACCCTGTCAGTCGTCATTCAGGTTGCGTCCTTTAAGCTGACCGGTCGCCGTGTGTTCCGCATGGCACCGATTCACCACCATTTTGAACTCAAGGGCTGGCCCGAGCCGCGCGTGATCGTCCGTTTCTGGATCATCACCGTGATTCTCGTGCTGATCGGCCTTGCCACCCTGAAGCTGAGGTAGAACGAGTGTCTCTGATCGCTTCTGACCACTTCCGCATCGTTGTCGGCCTCGGCAAGAGCGGCATGTCCCTGGTTCGCTTCCTGGCGAACCGGGGCACGTCGTTTGCCGTCGCCGATACGCGGGAAAATCCACCGGAACTGGCCACGCTCAAGCGTGACTATCCGCACGTGGAAGTGCGTTGTGGCGAGCTGGACGTCGAATTCCTCTGCCGTGCCGACGAGCTCTACGTGAGCCCCGGCCTGGCGCTGGCGACCCCGGCCCTGCAAGCCGCTGCGGCCCGTGGCGTGAAACTGTCCGGCGACATCGAGCTGTTCGCGCGTAACGCGCGGGCGCCGATCGTGGCCATCAGCGGTTCCAACGCGAAAAGTACCGTCACCACCCTGGTCGGCGAGATGGCGGCTGCGGCCGGCAAGCGCGTTGCCGTCGGCGGTAACCTTGGCACTCCGGCGCTGGATCTGCTCAGCGACGACGTCGAGCTGTACGTCATGGAACTGTCGAGCTTCCAGCTGGAAACTACCGACCAGCTCAACGCTGAAGTGGCCACTGTGCTGAACATCAGCGAAGACCACATGGATCGCTACAGCGGCCTGCCGGCGTACCACCTGGCCAAGCACCGGATCTTCCGTGGCGCGAAGCAGTTTGTGGTCAACCGTCAGGATGCGCTGACCCGTCCGTTGATGGGCGAGGGCCAGCCGTGCTGGACCTTCGGTCTGACCAAACCGGATTTCAAAGCCTTCGGTATCCGCGAAGAAGATGGCGAGAAGTATCTGGCCTTCGAATTCCAGAACCTGATGCCGGTGCGTGAACTGAAAATTCGCGGCGCGCACAACCAGTCCAATGCCCTCGCGGCGCTGGCGCTCGGTCATGCCGTCGGCCTGCCGTTCGATGCGATGCTCTCGGCCCTGCGCACCTTTGCCGGCCTCGAACATCGCTGCCAATGGGTACGTGATCTCGACGGCGTGGCGTATTACAACGATTCCAAAGCGACCAACGTTGGCGCTGCACTGGCCGCCATCGAAGGCTTGGGCGCGGACATCGACGGCAAGGTCATCCTGATCGCCGGTGGCGATGGCAAGGGTGCCGAATTCAACGATCTGCGTGATCCGGTAGCGGTCAACTGCCGTGCCGTGATCCTGATGGGCCGCGACTCCGACAAGATCGGTGAAGCCATCGGTGATGCCGTGCCACTGATTCGCGCGACCTCGCTGGTTGACGCCGTCGCGCAATGCCGCGCCGCCGCCCAACCGGGTGACGTTGTGCTGTTGTCGCCGGCCTGCGCCAGTTTCGACATGTTCAAGAACTATGAAGACCGTGGTCACCAGTTCGTCCGCGCTGTGGAGGAACTGGCATGAGTCTGTTCAATATCATCAAGCCGTACCCGTCGCCGATTATTACCGGGCGCGGTATCGACCTCGATTTTCCAATGCTCGCCGGTTGCCTGGCTTTGCTCGGTCTCGGTTTGATCATGATTGCCTCGGCGTCCACCGAAGTGGCCGCCGCGCAGTCCGGCAGTCCGCTGTATTACATGATCCGCCACCTTATTTATGTGGTGCTCGGATTGGGCGCGTGCATCGTCACCATGATGATTCCGATCGCCACCTGGCAACGTCTCGGCTGGTTGATGCTGATTGGTGCATTCGGCTTGCTGGTGATGGTGATCATCCCCGGCATCGGTCGCGAAGTGAACGGTTCGATGCGCTGGATCGGTTTCAGCTTCTTCAACGTGCAGCCGTCGGAAATCGCCAAAGTGTTCGTGGTGATCTACCTCGCCGGTTATCTGGTGCGGCGTCAGAAGGAAGTGCGCGAAAGCTGGATGGGCTTCTTCAAGCCATTCATCGTGTTGCTGCCGATGGCCGGCCTGCTGCTGATGGAACCGGACTTCGGTGCCACCGTGGTAATGATGGGCGCAGCGGCAGCGATGCTATTCCTCGGCGGGGTCGGGCTGTTCCGCTTCTCGCTGATGGTGGTGTTGGCGGTCGGGGCCGTGGTCTTGCTGATTCAAATGCAGCCGTATCGTATGGCGCGTCTGACCAACTTCGCCGACCCGTGGGCTGACCAGTTCGGCGCCGGCTATCAGTTGTCGCAAGCCTTGATCGCCTTCGGTCGCGGTGAATGGCTGGGCGTCGGTCTGGGCAACAGCGTGCAGAAGCAGTTCTACCTGCCGGAAGCGCACACCGACTTCGTGTTCTCGGTATTGGCTGAAGAACTCGGCGCGGTGGGTTCGCTGTGCACCGTCGCGCTGTTCGTGTTCGTGTGTATTCGCGGCATGTACATCGGCTTGTGGGCCGAGAAAGCCAAGCAGTTCTTTGCCGCTTATGTGGCCTACGGCCTGTCGTTCCTGTGGATTGGTCAGTTCCTGATCAACATCGGGGTGAACGTCGGCCTGCTGCCAACCAAAGGTCTGACCTTGCCGTTCCTCAGTTATGGCGGCAGCTCGTTGGTGATCTGCTGTGCCTGCCTCGGTTTGTTATTGAGGATTGAGTGGGAGAGTCGAACCCACCTGGGTAGTGAAGAGATGGAATTCCATGAGAGCGACTTCGCCGAGGAGCCGAATCATGGGCGCTAACGTATTGATCATGGCCGGCGGAACCGGCGGCCACGTGTTCCCGGCGCTGGCCTGTGCTCGCGAGTTTCAGGCGCGCGGCTACACCGTGCACTGGCTCGGCACGCCACGCGGAATTGAAAACGAACTGGTCCCGGCCGCAGGGCTGGAACTGCACCGCATCAACGCCACCGGCCTGCGCGGCAAGGGCAAGCTGTCGCTGCTCAAGGCGCCGTTCATGCTGCTGAAATCGGTATGGCAGGCGCGGGCAATCATTCGTCGCTTGAAGCCAGTGTGTGTGGTCGGCTTCGGTGGTTATGTGACTGGCCCCGGTGGTCTTGCCGCGAAACTGGCCGGTGTGCCGGTGATCGTTCACGAGCAGAACGCTGTGGCCGGCACCGCCAATCGGTTGCTGGTGCCGTTCGCCGCCCGGGTGTGTGAAGCATTCCCCGACACCTTTACTCTGTCGGACACCCGCCGTACCACCGGAAACCCGGTGCGCAGCGAGCTGTTCCTCGACACATCGCGACCTGCTCTGGCCGGCCGCAAAGCGCGTTTGCTGATCCTTGGCGGAAGTCTGGGCGCAGAACCGTTGAACAAATTGCTGCCTGAAGCCCTGGCCCAAGTCGCTGCCGATTTGCGCCCGGAAGTGTTTCATCAGGCCGGCAAAAACCACGATGAAGTGACTGCAGAGCGCTACCGCGCCGCCGGCGTGGATGCGCAGGTGCAGCCGTTCATCAAAGACATGGCCCAAGCCTATGGCTGGGCTGACCTGGTGGTGTGCCGCGCAGGCGCGTTGACCATCAGTGAGCTGGCCGCCGCCGGTCTGCCCTCGATGCTGGTGCCTTTGCCCCACGCGATCGACGATCACCAGACCCGCAACGCCGATTATTTGGCCCGTGAAGGCGCTGCCTTCCTGATGCCACAAAGAACGACTGGTGCCGCGGACCTTGCCGCGCGCCTGACAGAGGTCTTGATGCAACCGCAACGACTCGAAGATATGGCCCAAGCGGCCCGCCGTCTGGCGAAACCCGATGCCACCCGTAGCGTGGTCGATACCTGTCTGGAGGTGGCACATGGTTGAGAATCAGAAAGCCATGCCACAACCGGAAATGCGCCGCATCCGTCGCATCCACTTCGTCGGCATCGGCGGTGTGGGCATGTGCGGCATCGCCGAAGTGTTGTTGAACCTCGGCTATGAAGTCTCCGGTTCCGACCTGAAAGCGTCGCCGGTGACCGAGCGTCTGGAATCTTTCGGCGCGCACATCTTCATTGGTCACCGTGCCGAGAACGCCGCTGCTGCCGATGTGCTGGTGGTGTCGAGCGCTGTGAACACCTCTAACCCGGAAGTGGCGAACGCGCTTGAGCGTCGTATCCCGGTGGTGCCGCGTGCCGAGATGCTCGCCGAGCTGATGCGCTATCGCCACGGCATCGCCGTTGCCGGTACGCACGGCAAAACCACCACCACCAGCCTGATCGCCTCGGTGTTCGCCGCCGGTGGCCTGGACCCGACGTTCGTCATCGGTGGTCGTCTGAATGCGGCGGGCACCAATGCCCAGCTCGGCACCAGCCGGTACCTGATCGCCGAAGCCGATGAAAGCGATGCGAGTTTTCTGCACCTGCAGCCGCTGGTGGCCGTGGTTACCAACATCGACGCCGACCACATGGCGACCTACGACGGTGACTTCAACAAGCTGAAGAAAACCTTCGTTGAGTTCCTGCACAACCTGCCGTTCTACGGTTTGGCAGTGATGTGCCTGGACGATCCGGTGGTGCGTGAAATCCTGCCGCTGGTGAAACGTCCGACCGTGACCTACGGCTTCAGCGAAGACGCTGACGTGCGCGCGATCAATATTCGCCAGCAAGGCATGCAGACGTTCTTCACCGTGCTGCGTCCGGATCGCGAGCCGCTGGACGTGTCGGTGAACATGCCCGGCAACCACAACGTACTCAATTCGCTGGCGACCATTTGCATCGCCACTGACGAAGGCGTCAGCGATGAAGCCATCGTCCAGGGCCTGTCGGGCTTCCAGGGCGTCGGTCGGCGCTTCCAGGTCTACGGCGAACTGCCGGTGGATGGCGGCAACGTGATGCTGGTCGACGATTACGGTCACCACCCGACCGAAGTCGCCGCAGTGATCAAAGCCGTGCGCGGTGGCTGGCCGGAGCGCCGTCTGGTGATGGTTTACCAGCCGCACCGTTATAGCCGCACCCGTGACCTGTACGACGACTTCGTCAATGTACTGGCCGACGCCAACGTCCTGCTGCTGATGGAAGTCTATCCGGCCGGCGAAGAGCCGATCCCGGGTGCCGACAGCCGCAAGCTGTGCAACAGCATCCGCCAGCGCGGTCAGCTCGACCCGATCTACATCGAGCGTGGCGTCGATCTGGCGCCGCTGGTCAAGCCGCTGCTGCGTGCCGGCGACATCCTGCTGTGCCAGGGCGCCGGTGATATCGGTGGTCTCGCGCCCAAGCTGTTGAAAAGTGAATTGTTCGCTGGCGCCGTGGCGGCGTCGGTCGAGGGGAAGTTGAAATGACTGCTGCCTACGCCAACCTGTTCTCCACCATCGCGCCGAAAGACTTCGGCCGGGTCGCCGTGCTCTTCGGTGGCCTGAGTGCCGAGCGTGAGGTGTCGCTGAAATCCGGTAACGCCGTGCTCGACGCGCTGCAAAGTGCTGGCGTGGACGCGTTCGGCATCGACGTTGGCGACGATATTCTGCAACGTCTGCTCAGCGAGAAGATCGACCGCGCCTTCATCATTCTTCACGGTCGTGGCGGTGAAGACGGCAGCATGCAGGGCCTGCTCGAAGTGGCGGGCATTCCGTACACCGGCAGCGGCATTCTGGCTTCGGCACTGGCGATGGACAAACTGCGCACCAAGCAGGTCTGGCACAGCCTCGGGATTCCGACGCCGCGTCACGCCGTGCTGTGCAGCGAAGCTGATTGTATTTCGGCAGCGACGGAACTGGGCTTCCCTTTGATCGTCAAACCGGCGCATGAAGGTTCAAGTATCGGGATGGCCAAAGTGAGTTCTGCGTCCGAGTTGATCGACGCATGGAAAGCGGCCAGTACCTACGATTCGCAAGTCTTGGTTGAGCAATGGATTCAAGGTCCGGAGTTCACCATCGCCACCCTGCGTGACCAGGTGTTGCCTCCTATCGCCCTGGGTACACCGCACACGTTCTACGACTACGACGCCAAGTACATCGCCAACGATACCCAGTACCGCATTCCGTGCGGGCTGGATGCCGCCAAGGAACAGGAACTCATGGATCTCACGGCCAAGGCCTGTGAGGCGCTGGGTATTGCCGGTTGGGGCAGGGCGGACGTGATGCAGGACGCCGACGGGCAGTTCTGGTTCCTGGAAGTGAACACCGCACCGGGCATGACCGATCACAGTCTGGTACCGATGGCGGCCCGTGCGGCTGGCCTGGATTTCCAGCAACTGGTTCTGGCCATTCTGGCCGCCAGTGTTGAAGACGCTAGAGGTTAAGACGATGCAAGGCGCTCAGCTCCGACATCAGCCTCCCGCACCCGGCCGCAAGCCGGTGCCTCGGGGTGCCAGCCGAATGGTGGCGAAAGAGCCGATGTCCGCGCGCCTGCCGAAAGCCAATTTCAGCTTTCTGAAAAGTCTGTTCTGGCCAGTGCTGTTGGTGGTGCTGGGCTTTGGCACTTACGAAGGCGCGACGCGTTTGCTGCCGTACGCCGACCGGCCGATCACCAAGATCGCCGTGCAGGGCGACCTGAGCTACATCAGCCAGCAAGCGGTGCAGCAGCGGATCGCCCCGTACGTGGCGTCGAGCTTCTTCACCATCGACCTGGCCGGTATGCGTACCGAGCTTGAGCAGATGCCGTGGATCGCCCACGCCGAAGTACGTCGGGTGTGGCCGGACCAGGTGGTGATCCGCCTCGAAGAGCAACTGCCGGTGGCGCGTTGGGGTGATGAGTCGTTGCTGAACAACCAGGGCCAGGCGTTTACGCCCAAGGAACTGGCGAACTACGAACATCTGCCACAGCTGTTCGGTCCACAACGGGCCCAGCAGCAAGTGATGCAGCAGTATCAGGTGCTGAGCCAGATGCTGCGGCCGTTGGGCTTCTCGATTGCACGCCTGGAACTGCGTGAACGCGGGAGTTGGTTTCTGACCACCGGTGCCGGCAGTTCCGGCCCCGGCATCGAGTTGCTGCTGGGACGCGGCAACCTGGTGGAAAAGATGCGCCGCTTTATCGCCATCTATGACAAGACGCTTAAAGACCAGATTACGAACATTGCGCGCATCGATCTGCGCTACGCCAACGGCCTCGCTGTTGGCTGGCGGGAACCTGTAGCGCCGACGACAGCCCAACCCGCTGTCGCGAAGAATTAAGAAGAGGCAGGACCCATGGCAAACGTGCAAAGCGGCAAAATGATCGTCGGTCTCGATATCGGCACCTCCAAGGTGGTGGCGCTGGTCGGCGAGGTTTCCGACGACGGCTCGCTGGAAATCGTCGGGATCGGTACCCATCCGTCCCGTGGCCTGAAGAAGGGCGTGGTGGTCAACATCGAGTCCACCGTGCAATCGATCCAGCGCGCGATCGAAGAAGCCCAACTGATGGCGGGCTGCCGCATTCACTCGGCGTTCGTCGGCGTGGCGGGCAATCACATCCGCAGCCTGAACTCCCACGGCATCGTCGCGATCCGCGATCGTGAAGTCAGCTCGGCTGACCTTGAGCGTGTCCTTGACGCCGCTCAGGCCGTGGCGATCCCGGCTGACCAGCGCGTGCTGCACACCCTGCCGCAGGATTACGTGATCGATAACCAGGAAGGCGTTCGCGAACCACTGGGCATGTCCGGCGTACGTCTGGAAGCCAAGGTTCACGTGGTCACCTGCGCCGTCAACGCCGCACAGAACATTGAAAAATGCGTGCGTCGCTGCGGTCTGGAAATCGACGACATTATTCTCGAGCAACTGGCCTCGGCCTACTCGGTGCTGACCGACGACGAGAAAGAACTCGGCGTGTGCCTGGTCGACATCGGCGGCGGCACCACTGACATCGCGATCTTTACTGAAGGCGCGATCCGCCACACCGCAGTGATCCCGATTGCCGGTGATCAGGTGACCAACGACATCGCCATGGCGTTGCGCACCCCGACCCAGTACGCCGAAGAGATCAAGATCCGCTACGCCTGCGCTCTGGCCAAACTGGCCGGTGCCGGTGAAACCATCAAGGTGCCGAGTGTTGGCGATCGTCCACCGCGCGAACTGTCGCGTCAGGCCCTGGCCGAAGTGGTCGAGCCGCGTTACGACGAACTGTTCACCCTGATCCAGGCCGAGCTGCGTCGCAGCGGCTACGAAGACCTGATCCCGGCCGGCATCGTCCTCACCGGCGGTACGTCGAAGATGGAAGGCGCCACTGAACTGGCCGAAGAAATCTTCCACATGCCGGTCCGCCTCGGCGTACCGCATGGCGTGAAAGGTCTGGATGACGTGGTGCGCAACCCGATTTATTCCACTGGCGTTGGTTTGTTGATGTACGGCCTGCAAAAGCAGTCCGACGGGGTTTCGTTCTCCGGCATCGGCAGCCGCGACAGCTACAGCAACGAAGAGCCACAGGCGCCGTTGCTGGACCGATTGAAGAAGTGGGTTCAAGGCAACTTCTAAAGCTTTACCGCAACACCGCAACAAACAGCAGTAGGCGAAAAAACTAGAGAATGTAAGGAGAGGGAAAATGTTCGAACTCGTAGACAACATCCCCGCAAGCCCGGTAATCAAAGTTATCGGTGTTGGCGGTGGCGGCGGCAACGCTGTCAATCACATGGTCAAGAGCAACATCGAAGGCGTTGAGTTCATCTGCGCCAACACTGATGCTCAAGCGCTGAAAAACATCGGCGCGCGCACCATTCTGCAACTGGGCACCGGCGTGACCAAAGGTCTGGGCGCCGGCGCCAACCCTGAAGTAGGTCGTCAGGCCGCTCTCGAAGACCGTGAGCGCATTGCCGAAGTCCTGCAGGGCACCAACATGGTGTTCATCACCACTGGCATGGGCGGCGGTACCGGTACCGGTGCTGCGCCGATCATCGCCGAAGTGGCCAAGGAAATGGGCATTCTGACCGTTGCGGTAGTAACGCGTCCGTTCCCGTTCGAAGGCCGCAAGCGTATGCAGATCGCCGATGAAGGCATCCGCATGCTTTCGGAAAGCGTCGACTCGTTGATCACCATCCCTAACGAGAAGTTGCTGACCATCCTCGGTAAAGACGCAAGCCTCTTGTCGGCTTTCGCCAAGGCTGACGATGTACTGGCCGGTGCCGTTCGCGGTATCTCCGACATCATCAAGCGTCCGGGCATGATCAACGTCGACTTCGCCGACGTGCGTACCGTGATGAGCGAAATGGGCATGGCGATGATGGGCACTGGCTGCGCCAGCGGTCCGAACCGTGCACGTGAAGCCACCGAAGCGGCGATCCGCAACCCGCTGCTGGAAGACGTGAACCTGCAAGGCGCACGCGGCATCCTGGTGAACATCACCGCCGGTCCTGACCTGTCCCTGGGTGAGTACTCCGACGTGGGTAGCATCATCGAAGCCTTCGCTTCCGAGCACGCGATGGTCAAGGTCGGTACCGTTATCGATCCGGACATGCGCGACGAACTGCACGTGACTGTGGTTGCCACCGGTCTGGGCGCGAAAATCGAGAAGCCTGTAAAGGTCATCGACAACACCGTTCACACCTCTATGGCTTCTGCCCAGGTGCAACAACCGGCTGCGGCCCGTCAGGAAGCGCCAGCGGTGAACTACCGTGATCTGGACCGTCCGACCGTCATGCGCAACCAGGCTCAGGCCGGTGCTGCGGCTGCCGCGAAGATGAATCCGCAAGATGATCTGGACTACCTGGACATCCCGGCTTTCCTGCGTCGTCAGGCCGATTGATGGAATGTATCAGGGCTATGAAGGTGATTGGTGTTCAGCAAAGGCATGGTCTGCTATCATCGCCAGCCTTTGTTGATACCAGTTCGCAATTTGCGCTGAAGCGGCCCAAGCCATGATTAAACAACGCACACTGAAAAATATTATCCGTGCCACAGGTGTAGGCCTGCACTCCGGTGAGAAGGTCTATCTGACCCTCAAGCCTGCGCCTGTCGACACTGGCATTGTGTTTTGTCGCGCTGACCTCGACCCTGTGGTGCAGATTCCTGCCCGCGCGGAAAACGTCGGTGAAACCACTATGTCGACGACGCTGATTAACGGCGACGTGAAAGTGGACACGGTAGAGCACTTGCTCTCGGCCATGGCTGGCCTGGGCATCGATAACGCCTACGTCGAGCTCTCCGCGTCCGAAGTCCCGATCATGGATGGCAGCGCTGGACCCTTCGTATTCCTGATTCAATCGGCAGGCCTGGAAGAACAGGACGCCGCCAAGAAATTCATCCGCATCCTGCGTGAAGTGACAGTGGAAGACGGCGACAAGCGCGCCACTTTCGTCCCTTTCGAAGGGTTCAAGGTGAGCTTCGAGATCGATTTCGATCACCCGGTATTCCGGGACCGCACCCAAAGTGCAAGCGTGGATTTTTCCAGCACTTCGTTCGTAAAAGAAGTCAGCCGCGCCCGTACCTTTGGTTTCATGAGTGATATCGAGTACCTGCGCAAGCACAACCTCGCACTCGGCGGCAGCGTTGAAAACGCAATCGTGGTCGATGCCGATGGCGTACTGAACGAAGACGGCCTTCGCTATGAAGACGAATTCGTGAAGCACAAGATCCTCGATGCCATTGGCGACCTGTATCTGCTGGGTAACAGCCTGATTGGTGAGTTCAAGGGCTTCAAGTCCGGCCACGCACTGAACAACCAGCTGCTGCGCAAGTTGATTGAGCAGACAGACGCTTGGGAAGTGGTGACGTTCGAAGACGCCAGCACCGCACCAATCTCTTACATGCGCCCGGTTGCGGCGGTGTAAGTAAAAAACCTCTCTAGTTTTTTGAAGGCCATCCTCGGATGGCCTTTTTTTTGGTTCTTCACGGAATCCCGGGAAACACAGAAACAAGAACGCCGATTTGATTGATGATGTTCGTGCGAGCAAACACATCTAACAAACCGGCGTTCTTATGCGCGATATTAATACTTTCCTTCCTTTTTGGGAGGGCTTTTCTGTCGTCACGATCAAGCCTGATGGTGACGCGCTTCAGATCGACCTGATTCCCCACGCCACCCGATTCCCTTCCTGTAGCGGCTGCCAAAAGACCTGTTCAACCACGCATGAGTATTGCGAGCGAACCGTCCGCGATTTACCGATTCTCGGCCGTGCGGTGCGCCTCAGCGTGTTGCTCAGGCGTGTTGGCTGTCGTGATTGCGGTAAACGTATGGAGGCCGTCAGTTGGCTGGACCGCTATGCCCGCATGACGCGGCGTCTGGCCGAGGCGGTTATTCAAGCCTGCGAGCGCCTTCCCACACTGCACGTGGCTCAACTGTTTGGCCTGCACTGGGACACCGTTCGGTTGCTGGAGCGTCGAGCCTTGCAAGCGGCGTTAAGCGTTTTGCCAAAGGCGCAACCGCGACGTCTGGTGATGGACGAGTTCGCCCTGTTCAAAGGTCATCGTTACGCCAGCGTTGTCCTAGATGCGGATACACGGCGAGTGCTGTGGATCGGTGAAGGTCGCAGCCGAGCAGCGGTCAGGCCTTTCTTCAAAGAACTGGGGCCAGAGGGTTGTGCTCGAATCGAAGCGGTGGCGATGGACATGAACACCGCTTTTGACCTGGAGGTTCGTCAGCACTGTCCCAACGCGCGAGTGGTCTACGACCTCTTCCATGTGGTGGCCAAATATGGCCGAGAGGTGATTGATCGGGTCCGCGTCGACGAGGCTAACCGGTTGCGTCACGACAAGCCTGCCCGCAAGGTTATCAAGCAGGCGCGATGGCTGTTGCTGCGCAATCCGCAGAACTTGAAAACGCCGGAACAACAGGTCCGCCTGGAGGATCTGCTGGCGGCCAACCAAGCGTTGATGACGGTCTACTTGATGAAGGCTGAACTCAAAACACTCTGGACCCCCAGCACTGCCTGGGGTTGGCGATCGGCCTGGAAGCAATGGCTGCGCCATGCGCATGAAAGCGAAATACCAGCTCTGATCCAGTTCGCCAAACGGCTAAAGGGTTACTGGCGGGGCATCGTGAGCCGGGTTCGCTGGCCGATGCACACCGGTCAGTTGGAAGGAATAAACAATCGAATAAAGGTCATCAAGCGGATGGCGTACGGTTACCGAGATAGCGAATTCTTTTTCATGAAGATCAAGAGCGTCTTTCCCGGTAATCCGTGAAGAACCTTTTTTTATGCCTGCAATTGCTCTAGTGCCTGATCTGGCCTCTTCGCGAGCAGGCTCGCTCCCACAGGGGAATGCATTTCAAATGTGGGAGCGAGCCTGCTCGCGAAGGCGTCGGTGCGATCGCCTCAGAACGTTCAGGCAGCCACCACCACCCGATTGCGCCCACCTTCCTTGGCCTGATACAGCGCCTTGTCCGCCGCAAACAACAACTGCTCCAGCGTCATCTCACTCGCCGCCGTCCAGCTCGCAATGCCGATACTCACGGTCATCGGCCGCTCGGCCCCGTCGACCAACGGCAACTGCTCCACCGCCTGACGAATATGCTCGGCTATCTGCTGTGCGCCATGGCCATTGGTCTCGGCGAGAATCACCGAAAACTCTTCACCTCCGTAGCGCGCCACCAGATCCGTCGGTCGCCGCACATTTTCCGTGATGACCCTGGCCAGCGTCTTCAGAGCCAGGTCGCCGGCCTGATGCCCATGTCGATCATTGAAAGCCTTGAAGTGATCGGCATCGATCATCATCACCGACATCGGTTTGCCCGAGCGCTGGGCGCGGAACCACTCGTGACGCAGGGCCTGATCGAGCATGCGCCGATTGGCCACGCCCGTCAGCGCATCGGTGGCGGCCAGTTGCGCCAGCTCGCGCTCGGCCCGTTGGCGCAGGCGCAACTCGCGGGCCAGCAACCAGGTCAGCCACAGCAAACCCATACACAACACGCCCGTGGCACCACTGATCAGCATCGCGGTGCGCCGCCAGGTGCCAAATACTTCATCGCTGGACAGCGCGACCATCACCGTCAGTGGCAGATTGCCGACCCGCGAATAGGTATAGAGGCGTTGTTGATGGTCCATGCTCGAGGTGCTGGTAAAACTGCCATTGCCATCCTTGTCTCCCAGAATACGCACGACATTCGGTCGGTTGCCGTAGCTCTTGCCGATGGAATCGCTTTGCAGATACGGCTTCTGCGCCAGCAGGACGCCGTCGTTGTTGATGATGTTCAACGTGCTGTCTTTGCCAATGTCGAGGCTGTTGAACAACTGATCGAAGTAATCGAGTTTCATCGACGCCACGGCTACCCCGGCGAACTCGCCGGTTTGCGAGGAAATCCGTCGACTGAAGCTGATTCGCCACTGATTGGCCTCCTCACAGTCGCAACGGGTCTTGAACGGGCGGCTGATGAACATGCCGACGTCGTGATTGAAAGCGTGGGCAAGGAAGTATTCGCGGTCGGCAAAGTTGCCCGGTTTTGGCTCGATCCGCGAGGAGTCGGCAATCACATCTCCGTGCTTGTCGAGGAGCAGTATGTCGCCCTTGAAGCGCGCGGTGGTCGAGCGGTCGAACAGCGCCAGATGGCGGATCTGCGGTGAGACATCTTGCAGGTCGTCGCGCTGGGCGGCGGCGATCAGGCCTTGCAGGGTCAAGTCGTACAACTCGACGGTGCGCAGGACATCGGCGTCGATCAGTTGCGCGATGGTGGTGGCACTGCGGGTAGCCGACTCCTGAGCGTTGGCGTGCTCGCGGATCAGCAGGAACGTGACGATGCACAGAATCGCGATCACGGTCAGCGAACTGCCGCAGATCAGCAGCAACTCGGGGCGTCCGGTCTTGCCCGCAACGGGTGGGGTACGGCTCGCGATCATGATTGGGCTGTCGGTTGGGGGGAAGTCTTATAAGCGTAGTAGGCCAAAAACCACAGCCGAAGCCAGAAACCATTTCCAATGTGGGAGCAGGCTCGCTCCCACAGGGTGCATCACTGAATTCAAGACGGTGTTATGGCGCCGATCTTAGAAGACGTTGATCGGGTAGTCGATGACAACACGGTATTCATCTGTATCCGAATCAATCACGCCGTAGCCGTTGCCGCCTCGGTTGGTCGCCCATTGCAGGTGGACCGCCAGATCCTTGGCCTGACCGCTCTGCACCACGTACTTCAAGTCGAGATCGCGTTCCCAATGCTTGGCGTTGCGGCCATCGGCGCTGTACCAGTTGGAATAGCCTGTGCTGTCAGGGTCGACCTTGGTCAGATCCACAGTGCCGCGCGAGTAGGACACCGACGAGGTCAGCCCCGGCACGCCGACACCGGCGAAGTCATAGGCGTACTTGAGCTTCCACGAGCGCTCGTTCGGGCCGTTGAAGTCGGAATACTGCTGTGAGTTATCCAGATAAACGCTGTCGCCCTGGCTGATGTAGTCGAACGGCGTGTTGCCGTTGACCCGCTGATACGCGGCGGTAAAGCTGTGATTACCGACGCCAACGGTGAAATGCAGGCTATAGGTGTTGTTGTCGATGTTGCCCAGCAGCGCATCACCGGTGTCTTGCGTGTGATAGAAGTGCAAGCCCGGGTTGAGGCTGACCAGATCGTTCAACTGCCAGGTGTAGTCGAGGTCGTAGTAGTACTGGTTCCAGATGTCCTTGAGCTCGGACGCATAAAGACTGCTGGTCAGGCCTTCGACACCGCTCCACGCCACGCCGGCCCAGTTCAGGTGCTGGCTCTCATCGCCGTCGGCAAGAGTGCCGTAGGAAGTACCGATGCGCGTGTGCCCACTCTGGTTGTAAGGCTTGGTGAAACTGGCTTGGCCGCCTTCGATCAACCAGCCGTCGAAGCTGTGGTTGGTCAGGCTCACACCACGGAAAGTCTGCGGCAGCATGCGCGTATCACCGCCGGCGATGACCGGGTTGGTGAGGAACAGGTCACCGGCCTTCAACTCGGTATCGAACGCGCGCATTTTCAACGTGCTGCCCGCCGTGGAGAACGCCCCCGGCGCTTTGCCGCCATTCTCTCTGACCGGCAGGATGCTCGAGCCGTCGGTGCCGCCACCGCCATCGAGCTTCAATCCGAGCATGGCGTGGGCATCGATGCCGAAACCGACCGTACCTTCGGTGTAGCCCGACTTGAAGACCCCGAGAAAGCCCTGGCCCCACTCGATGTTGTCGTCCGCTTTCTGCAAGCGGTTGCGATTCATGTAGTAGTTGCGGGCGTTGAGGTTGAGGCTCGAACCCTCGACAAAGCCATCTTTGGCAGGCTCGTCAGCGTGAGCGGCAGGGGCAATCGTTGCGGCAATTGCAAAGAACAGCGGGGTGCAGCGAACTGGGTAACGCACGTGCGATGGAGCTCCTTGGGTCAACTGGCCCTTCAATGGCTTGAGGGCTTGATGTTTCTTGTTGTTACAGACGAACCAAACGGCTTTCAGACCACAACGAAAAAAGGCCGCTGAAAGGCAGCGGCCTGGAATGACGACGGTTGAACGGGAAGAGCCAAACAACCGCGTCGAGGGAAACGTTGGCGCGGAGCGCGACTCAGCTGTCTGTCTCGCTTGCTTGAGTCTGGGAAGTGGCTGCCTGCGGGGCTTGCGTGGCGTCCTGAGCCTTGGCCATCACTTCGGCCTGATGCTGATCGAAGGCCTGAGCGCGAGCGATATTTTGCGCTACGAACGACTGCGATTCTTCAGCCATCGCCATCGGCGACAGGATCAATGAGGACAAAACGAAAGCGCTGGCAATACCCATACTGTTGGACATCTTGAAAACCTTCTCGCTTGGCGAGTGCTGTTTGGTGCGGGCAAAGATAAGGTCGCCGGGCGTTGGGAAACAGCGTGATTTTCATAAATGACTGTTACAGCAGAAGCAAAAGTCACCCCCTCACCCCAACCCTCTCCCCCAGGGGGGCGAGGGGGAAAGGGAGCAGATCTTCATGCTTTTCAAAGCCTGAGTTCGACGGGATATTTCAGGTCGGCGTACTTCGAAAGAGCACCACGGTAAGTCCCCTCTCCCTCGGGGAGAGGGTTAGGGTGAGGGGCTTTTCAGACCGGCAAATAAATCCCGAAGGTATTCATCCCCCGATCACTGCGCACAAACACATCGCCGCCATGCATCAGCGCAATCGCCTTGACGATCGCCAGCCCCAAGCCATGGTTATTGCCACTGTTGCTACGCGAGGCATCGACCCGATAAAAGCGCTCGAACAACCGTGGCAAATGCTCACTGGCAATCGGCGATCCGGGGTTGGCCACACCGATACTCACCTGATGCGCTTCCACCTCGATCCGCACCTCGATCACCTGACCCGCGCCGGTGTGCTGCACCGCATTGCTCAACAAATTGATCAACGCCCGGCGCAAATGCGCGACCTCGATCTGCACCTGCGCATCGCCGCTGACCTGCACCTCAACCTGCGCGTCTTCGAGAATGAAATCCAGATATTCCAAGGTCGTCGCCACCTCATCCGCCAGCGACGTCGAGGTCAGTTTGGTCGCCTTGTTACCCTGATCGGCACTGGCCAGAAACAACATGTCGTTGATTATCGAGCGCAGCCGTTCCAGCTCTTCCAGATTGGATTGCAGCACTTCGAAATAATGTTCGGCAGAACGCCCACGGGTCAGCGCCACCTGAGTCTGACCAATCAGATTGGTCAGCGGCGAACGCAGCTCATGAGCGACGTCGGCGTTGAACGATTCCAACCGCGAGTAGGCCTGTTCAACCCGTTCCAGCGTCGAGTTGAAGGAGTCGACAAACTGCTCAAGTTCCGGTGGCAGCGGCGACAGACGCAAGCGCCCGGCCCGTAGCGGAGGCGCCAGTCGTTGAGCTTCATGGGACAGTTTGATCAGCGGTTTGAGACCAATCCGCGCGACCCAATAGCCCAGCGCCGAAGCCATCAGCACACCGACAATCGCCAGCCCGATCAAGGCAATCAGCAGGTTGTGCTGCGTCTCATGAAAGGTCTCGGTATCGATGCCGATCATGAACCGTAGCGGCGGACGCTGATCCTTGGCCGGCAACTCGGTCAGCAGCACTTTCAGTGGATAAGGCTGGCCGGGCAACTGCAAGTCATGCATGCCCAGCGGGCCTTTGGCAAAAGTACGGATCGCCGCATCGGGCTGACCGTATTCGTAACCCGGATCACCGCTCACCACCCAGAAACGAATGCGTTTGTCCTCTTCACCCAGCAGCTTCAACTTGGCGTTGATCTTCACCCAGTGCTCGGGGGTGCCGAAGCGATTGAGCGCCGATTCGAGCACGCTGTAACGCGCATCCAGCTCCGCTTCCGGGAGCAATCCCAAGCCTTTGTCGACCTGCTGATACAGCGCGCCGCCGATCAACAGAAACACCAGCAGCGCCACCAGCGTGAACATGCCGCTCAGGCGCAGCGCGATGGAATTACTGGACACCACGGCTCTCCAGCACATAACCCATGCCACGAATGGTGTGCAGCAGTTTCTCGTCGAACGGCCCGTCGAGCTTGGCACGCAGGCGTTTGATCGCGACTTCGACGACGTTGGCATCGCTGTCGAAATTGATGTCCCAGACCATTTCGGCGATGGCGGTTTTCGAAAGGATTTCACCTTGGCGACGGGCGAGGACGCTCAACAACGAAAACTCCTTGGCGGTCAGATCCAGTCGGGTTCCGGCGCGAGTCGCCTTGCGGCTGATCAAATCTATCCACAGGTCGGCGATGCTCACTTGCACCGGTTCATGCCCGCCGCTGCGGCGGGTCAGCGCTTGCAGGCGCGCGACCAGTTCAAGGAAGGAAAACGGTTTGCCGAGGTAATCGTCGGCACCGTCGCGCAGGCCTTTGATGCGGTCTTCGACGCGCTCGCGGGCGGTGAGCATGATCACCGGGGTTTGCTTGCGCGCACGCAACGCGCGCAGCACGCCGAAGCCATCGAGGCCCGGCAACATGACGTCGAGGACGATCACCGCGTAGTCGCTTTCCAGCGCCAGATGCAGACCCTCGACGCCGTCACGGGCCAGATCCACGGTGTAACCCTGTTCCGTCAGACCGCGGTGCAGATAGTCCGCGGTTTTTTCCTCGTCTTCGATAATCAGAACGCGCATGACCCGCCTCAGTCTGTGGTCGCCAGCGCCGCTACGGGCGCAGGTTTGGGCCTGTGGAACAGCCGCTCAAGCCACAAGTATATGACCGGAGTGGTAAACAACGTCAGCATCTGGCTGACCAGCAAGCCACCCACCACCGCGATCCCCAGCGGCTGACGCAGTTCGGCGCCAGTGCCGTAACCGAGCATCAGCGGCAGGGCGCCGAGCAGGGCGGCGAGGGTGGTCATGATGATCGGCCGGAACCGCGTGATGCATGCTTCGAAAATCGCATCCTGCGGCGACAGGCCTCGGTGGCGCTGCGCTTCGAGCGCGAAGTCGATCATCAGGATGCCGTTCTTTTTGACGATACCGATCAGCAACACCAGGCCGATCAAGGCCATGATCGAAAAGTCCTGGCCGCAGATCCACAGCATGATCACCGCACCCAAACCTGCCGCCGGCAGCGTCGAAATAATCGTCAGCGGGTGCACGAAGCTTTCATAAAGCACACCGAGAATGATGTACACCGCCACCAGCGCCGCAAGAATCAGCCACGGCTGACTGGCCAGCGAACTCTGGAACGCCTGCGCCGCGCCCTGGAAATTGCCGCTGATCGCCGTCGGCATGCCGATCTCGGCCTTGGCCTGATTGAGCAGAATCACCGCATCACCCAGCGCAACGCCGGGCGCCAGGTTGAACGACAAGTTGGCGGCCGGGAACATGCCGTCGTGGGCAATCGACAACGGGCCAATGGTCGGCGCATCGAACTTGGCCAGCGCCGACAGCGGCACCATCTCGCCACTCAGCGGCGAACGCAGGTAGAAATAGTTGAGGCTTTCGGCCTTGCCGCGTTGCTTGGTGTCCAGCTCCAGAATCACGTTGTACTGGTTGACCTGGGTCTGGAATTCATTGATCTGCCGTTGCCCGAAAGCATCGTACAGCGCCTCGTCGACATCGCTGGCGGTCAGGCCGAAACGGGCGGCGGCGCTGCGGTCGATGCTGATGTGAGTGATGCTGCCGCCCAGTTGCAGGTCGTTGGAAATATCGCGGAACGCCGGGTTGCTGCGAAGTTTTTCGGTCAGGCGTTGCGTCCATGTCGCGAGGGTTGCGCCGTCGTTGCTCTTGAGTACGTATTGATACTGCGCACGGCTCGGGCCGGAGCTGAGGTTGATGTCTTGGCCGGCGCGCAGATAGAGGACGATGCCGGGGACTTTCATCAGTTGCGGACGGATGCGGTCGATAAACTGGCTGGCTGAAACATCACGGTCGCCACGTTTTTTCAGGGCGATCCAGAAGCGGCCGTTGGCGATGGTCTGGTTACTGCCGGAGACACCCACCGAGTGGGAAAACGCCTGCACGGCCGGATCGGCGGCGACGATTTCGGCCATCGCCAGGTGTTTTTTCACCATGTCGCCGTAGGAAATATCCGCAGCCGCTTCGGTGGTGCCGAGGACGAAACCGGTGTCCTGTACCGGGAAGAAACCTTTCGGGATAAAGATGTAACCGCCGATGGCCAGCGCCAGCGACAGACCGAACACGCCGATCATCAATTTCTGATGGGCGAGGGCGCGGCGCAGGCCTTTCTCGTACCAGCCGAGCAAGCGTTCGCTGAAGCCCGGTTTGGCGTGGGCGTGATGCACCGGTTTGCGCATAAACAGCGCCGCTAGTGTTGGCGCCAGAGTCAGCGACACCACCACGGAAATCATGATGGTCGAGGTCGCTGTCAGGGCGAATTCCTTGAACAGTCGCCCGACCACACCGCCCATGAACAGCAGCGGAATAAACGCCGCCACCAGCGAGAAACTGATCGAGACCACGGTGAAGCCGATCTCGCCCGCACCCTTGATCGCGGCCTCGCGCATGTCGTCGCCGGCCTCCAGATGCCGGTGGATGTTTTCCACCACCACGATCGCATCGTCGACGACGAAGCCGACCGCGACGACGATCGCCACCAGCGTCAGGTTGTTCAGGCTGAAACCGAGGATGTACATCAAAGCGAAACTGGCGATCAGCGAAACACCCAGTACCGCCGAGACAATCAGGGTTGCCGACAACTGACGCAGGAACAGCGCCATCACCGCGACCACCAGCAGAATCGCGATCAACAGGGTGATTTCGACTTCATGCAGCGAGGCGCGAATGGTCTGGGTGCGGTCGATCAGGGTTTTTACTTGCACCGAGGCCGGCAGCATGGCTTCGAGGCCGGGCAGGGCGGCTTGAATGCGGTCGACGGTTTCGACGATGTTGGCGCCGGGCTGGCGCGAGATCACCAGGTTCACACCGGGTTGATCGCCGGCCCACGCTTGCACGTAGGCATCTTCCGAACCATTGACGACTTTGGCGACATCGCGCAGGTGAACCGGGGCGCCATCCTTGTAGGAAACGATGAGCTGGCTGTAGTCCTCAGGGTGGAACAACTGGTCGTTGGTCGACAACGTCGAGATGCTTGATTCGCCGTACAGCGCCCCTTTGGCCAGGTTGAGGCTGGTCTGCTGAATCGCCAGTCGGATGTCGGCGAGGGTCAGGCCGATCGCCGCCAGTTTGTCCGCCGAGGCTTGTACGCGAATCGCCGGACGTTGCTGACCGGTGATGTTGATTTGGCCTACGCCGTCGATCTGACTGATCTGACGCGAGAGCAGGGTTTCCACCAGGTCGCTGAGTTCGGTGCCGGGCATTTGTGTCGAGCTGACGCTGAGGATCAGCACCGGGCTGTCGGCCGGGTTGACCTTCTTCCAGGTCGGCAGGGTCGGCATGTCCTTGGGCAGTTTGCCGGCGGCAGTGTTGATCGCCGCTTGGACTTCCTGGGCGGCGGTGTCGATGCTTTTATCGAGGGTGAATTGCAGAGTCAAAAGGCTGGAGCCGAGCGCACTGCTGGAGGTCATCTGGGTCATGCCGGGGATGGCGCTGAATTGCACCTCCAGCGGCGTGGCCACGGATGAGGCCATGGTGTCGGGGCTGGCGCCGGGCAACTGCGCGGAAACCTGAATCGTAGGAAATTCCGCTTCCGGCAGTGGGGCGATTGGCAAGCGCGGGAAGGCAATCAAACCGACCAGCACCAAAGCGATGGTCAGCAGGATTGTGGCGACCGGGTGATCGATGCACCACGTCGAAACACCTTTATGCGCCTTCATGGCTTCGGCTCCGCCTGCACCACTTGCGGCGGCTCGCTCATGACTTGCACGGTCGAACCGGGTTTAAGCCGCGACTGGCCGTCGGTGACCAGCACGTCACCGGCCTTCACGCCTTTGATGATGTCCTGGCCGCTGCCTTGATAAACCATCTGCACTTGCACGGCTTCGACCTTGTCACCGTTGACCCGATAAACGAAGTGTTGATCGAGGCCACGTTGTACGACGGTGGGCGGGACCACCAGCGCATCTTTGTCGAGGGCTGTCTGAATTTTTACCGTGACCAGCAGGCCAGGCCAGAGCTTCTGGCTGGCGTTGGCGAATTCGGCCTTGGCGCGGATGGTGCCGGTGTTGGCGTTGATCTGGTTGTCGATGAGGGTCAGGTGACCTTCGCCGAGCAGGTTGCCGGTTTCGCCGTCCGTGTCGGCGCCGATGTAGGCCTTGACTTGCGCGCGTTGCGGGTCGTTGATCAAGCCTTGCAGGGTCGGCAGCATTTGCTGGGGCAGGGAGAATTCGACGGCGATCGGGTCGATCTGGGTGACGGTGAACAGGCCGGCGGTGTCGGTCATGCGCAGGAAGTTGCCTTCGTCGACGGTGCGAATACCGACGCGGCCGGTAACGGGGGAGCGGATTTGCGTGTAGGAAAGTTGTACTTGCGCAGCATCAATCGAAGCCTGGTTGCCTTGGGCGGTGGCTTTGAGCTGGTTGACCAGGGCTTGTTGCTGGTCGTATGTCTGTTTCGAGATGCCGTCGTCGACGGTGAGCAGTTTGTAGCGCTTGAGGTTGACCAGGGCGACTTGCAGTTGCGCCTGGCTTTCGCCCAGTTGGGCGCGGGCCTGGTCGAGGCTGGCGCGGATGGAGCGGTCGTCGATGGTGGCCAGCAGGTCGCCTGCTTTGACGAGTTGGCCTTCTTTGACGAGGATTTTGGTGAGGATGCCGTCGATCTGGGGGCGCACTACGACGCTGTGTAATGAGAGTACAGAGCCGATGCCGCTGGTGTAGCGGGGGACGTCTTTTTCGCTGACCGCTATGACTCGCACTGGGATGGCGGTGGGGGTGGCGAGTTTGGTGGGGGCGGGTTTCAGGGTGTACCACAGACCTGCGCCTGCGAGGACGATCAATAGGGTGGCGAGCAGGGCTTTGTTCTTTTGGATTCGCATGCGGGGTGGGCGCCGGACGGAGTTTGGGCAGGGTTGTTGTCTTTATAAACCTGTCTGCGGGTCAGGAGGGTGACGGCTAGCTGTCGGCGCTGTCAGTTTTCTTTGCGGTGGATCCGTTGCTGCGGTAACGGCGGCTTAGGGTTTCGCCCTTACGGCGACTCACTTTTTTACAAGCGCCTAAAAAAGTAAGCAAAAAACGCTTGCTCCTACGTACGGCCCGCTCGCTCGGGCTCGGGGTTCCTTCGCTCCGGGATCGATCCGGGCGCAGCGCCTACGGTTTGCTTCGCTGCACCTCCTCTCGCTGTGTTTGGCTGCGCCAAACGGTCGCTGCGCTCCCACGCCCGGATCAATCCC
>NZ_JBQYFW010000045.1:0-44463 GCF_056313565.1 Pseudomonas sp. 3B-A001-10F | reverse complement strand
ACGAGATGCCGCTAGGTATCGTGGGCTGACACACCGCTATCGCGAGCAGGCTCACTCCTACAGTTTTTACGCGGTGTTGATCAGAGCCAATAGCTCACCGCGTACCAACCCAGCAATCCCATCACAAAGGTGTACGGCAACGCCATCCACACCATCCGCCCGTACGACAGGCGTACCAGCGGTGCAATCGCCGAGGTCAGGAGGAACAGGAATGCGGCTTGGCCATTCGGCGTCGCCACGCTTGGCAGGTTGGTGCCGGTGTTGATCGCGATCGCCAGCGTCTCGAAATGTTCGCGGCTCATGTGGCCGGCGAGGAACGCCTGTTTCACTTCGGTGATGTAGATCGTGGCGACAAACACGTTGTCACTGATCGCCGACAGCAGGCCGTTGGCAATGAACAGCATGCCCGGTTGTTGCTCGACCGGCAGGGCCAGTACCCACTCGATCAACGGCGCAAACAGCTGTTGATCGTGAATCACCGCAACCACCGCAAAAAACACCACCAGCAACGCCGTGAACGGCATGGCGTCCTTGAATGCGCTGCCCAGACGATGTTCGTCGGTGATGCCGGTAAACGCGGTGATCAACACAATCACCATCAAGCCGATCAGGCCGACTTCAGCGATATGAAAGGCCAGGCAGCCGATCAGGATCAGTGCCGCCGCGCCTTGCACCAGCAGGGCTGCGCGTTGGCGCGCTGTGCGCTCAGCATTGTCTTCGGCGGCGTAGTTGGCCAGCACGGCGCGAACATTGTCCGGCAGCAGTGTGCCGTAGCCGAACCAGCGCAGCTTCTCCAGCAACACGCAGGTGACCAGACCCGCTGCCAGCACCGGTATCGACACCGGCGCGACTTTCAGGAAGAACTCGGCGAAGTGCCAACCCATTTCGTGGCCGATCAACAGGTTCTGCGGTTCGCCCACCAATGTGCAGACACCGCCCAGCGCCGTACCGACCGCGCCGTGCATCAGCAAGCTGCGCAGGAACGCGCGGAATTGTTCCAGATCGTCATGGTGAAGTTTTGGCAGGTTCCGGTCGTCAGCAAACTCACTGTCCTGGCGCGGGTCGTTGCCCGACGCGACACGGTGATAAACGGAATAGAACCCGACCGCCGCACTGATGATTACCGCGGTCACCGTCAAGGCATCGAGAAACGCCGACAGGAACGCGGAAAGAAAGCAGAACAGCAAAGCCAGTATCGCTTTTGAACGCACGCCCAATAGCAGGCGCGAGAACAGAAACAGCAACAGATCTTTCATGAAGTAGATACCGGCCACCATGAACATCAGCAGCAGGATCACCGGGAAGTTGTGCACCAGCTCATCGTAAAGCGCTTGGGGGGTGGTCATCTTCAGCAGCAGCGCTTCGATCAACAACAATCCGCCGGGCATCAGCGGATAGCACTTGAGCGCCATCGCCAGGGTGAAGATGAATTCGATCACCAGCAACCAGCCGGCCGCGACCGGGCCGACGCTGAACAGCACGACGGCGTTGAGGATGAGGAAACCGACGATGGTCGCCTTGTACCAGCGTGGCGAGTGCCCGAGAAAATTTTGCGCGAACGCCTGGGCCATTGAACCGGACATCGGCTGCTCCTTGTCTTTAGAAGCGCGCAAGTTGCCGGATGCGTTGCGGAAGATCAAGTACAGTGCGTGTTTTTCAATGGTTCAGGTAACGCGCCACCATGGCTCGGTAGTTGCCATCCAATGAATAACCGCCGACGAGGATGGCATTGTCCGCTTGCACGGCCAGCGAGTTGGCGGTGTCGAGACTGCGCCCCAGACGCGTGCGCAGCCAGCCTTTGCCGTCACCGAAGCTGTGATCCAGGCCGCCGTCCCTCTGGTAACGGGCAACAATAAAATCCGCTTCGAATCCGCCAATGGTTGCACCGACCGCGATGATGCGGCCGTCCGCCATGCGCTGGGCGGCGCTCCATTGGCAGCCGCTCGGGCCGATTTCCAGCAGTTGTGGCTGGCCACCATGGTTGTGCAGGTTCGGTCGGCCATTGGTGTGCAGGCTGTACGCCATGCACCGAATCGGATCGCGACTGCTGCCGAAACAATGCAGTGCATCGGCCGATTCCAGGACCTGACTGACCTGGGCGCTTTGCCCGTGAGCCTTGAACGCCATGAAGCCGTCCACGGCAAAACGTTCGTCGAGGCGACCGTCGGGCAGGTAGCGCGCCAACAAACCTTCCTGCGGAAAGTCGATGGAGCCGGCCACTACGATTCGCCCATCCTTTTGCAACAGCAGGCTGCTGAGCCAGGTGTTGAGCAGTAAGTGGCGAATCATCACGAAGCCGCGGCCGTTGAAGGTTTCATCGAGGCTGCCGTCGGGCTTGAGGCGAATCAGCATGCCGGCATGGTCGGCGAGTTCGAAATGGTGATTGGCGATCAGCAGAATATGGCCGTCGTCCTGGACTACAAAGTCGCAGGCTTCAGCACCCGGGACGCCCGGCGGTAGCCAGGCATCACGGCTGCCCATGGACAAGTCGCCGGGCAGGCGCACCACCTGACGACCGTTGTCACCGAAGCGCAGATCCGGCTTGCCCTGTGCGTCAAACATGGCCAGAGCCGGCAAGGTGCGATGAGCGTTTTCATAATGCAGGCCGGCGAGCAGGATGCGTCCGTCGGGGAGTACCCGGACTTTGCCGGCCGTGGCTTCAAAGCCCGGGGCAAAGGTTTCGATCACGCTGCCTTGATCGCCAAAGGTCAGATCGGCCGAGCCATCGGCAAGCATCCGCGCCAGGCCGAATCGGCTACCGGTGGCGAGGCCGACCTTTGCTGCGACCAGCACCCGTCCCTGCGCATCGAGGGCGATGTCCTCGGTCAGGCTGGACACACTGCCAGCGAAATACACTTGAGCAACGCCGTTAGCGGCAAATGTTCTGTCGAGTTGACCGGCTCGGCTCAATAAAGAAGTCGATACCACCGGCAGCGCGAAAGTGTTCAGAGTGGACATGCACGCATCTCCTTGCGAGTTGACCTGGTACCGGGAACCGGGCGGGTAACTGCATGAGCGAAACATTCAATCCCTGAACCGGGAGAAGTACAACTGTAAGAACTAACAGGTGGAGGGTCGCACTGTGCCAGAACAGTGTCTTTTTGAACCAATAGCAAGCCGGCCAAGCAGTTACGCCTGAATAAGTTGCAAATAGTTGTGCAAAAGTACGGAGCGTTAAAAAGATCAGAACTAACAGAGTAGGGCGGATGACCTGAGCGTCATCCGCATCGCCCGGCAGTTAGTGTGGCATCGACCAGGATTGCAGGCTGTAACCTTCTTCGCTGAGTTCAGCGCGAGCCTGCTCCAACAGTTGCTCGAGTTGCGCCGGATCAGAGTAGGCGCTGCTCGGGATCTGTTTGCGACCGATGTGCGAGTTGGTCCGGTCGATCACGGTCAGGCTGAGCTCGCCATTCCCGTCTTGTGGCGCCCAGGCCACGCACTGGAACGGTTTGAACGCGTGGTTGGCAATCAAAAGAGCTTCGTTGATACGGAGCGGGGCGGTCATGGGGTTTTCTCTCTGTCGTGCCCAATCAAATGATGTGCCGTCGGTTGGGCTTACCGTTCGGCTGGTACTTGTACTGATGCACCGAACCGGTAGGCAGGTCACACATGAAACAAAGAAATTTCAACTTTCTTTCAGGGTGTTGCTTTGGTCGGCAGGTTTTGAAAGCTCACTGAAAGGTTGAAACAGCAATTTAGTCGATAGCTAACTAACAACCTGGTTTCTTATAACGCGTTTGCTTGTACACCTATAAGCAATCGATACAAGGCGCTGTCAAAATCTTGCTAATGTTACAGTCGGGTCTGCCAAATGACTGTTTTTACAATCATTTCTAATAATTTGGCGCCAAGGAACAGTCATGAGCGAAGCGCCAGCGTTACGACGTTTATTGGTAGTCGATCCGTGCGACGACTGCCACCGCTTATTGCCCGGATTACGCGCCGTAGGTTGGGATGTTGACAGTTGCACCCTGGAAAATGCCGCCGACCGCAGTTGTGATGTCGGCTTGTTGCGATTACAGCCGTTTCATCTTGAACGCCCCGAGGCGGTCAAGGAGCTGATCAGTCGCAGCGGCACTGAATGGATCGCCGTGCTCAATCAGGAAGTCCTGCGTTTACAGAACGTCGGTGACTTCGTCTGTGAATGGTTTTTCGATTTCCACACCTTGCCGTTCGACGTGTCGCGGGTGCAGGTCACCCTTGGCCGGGCATTCGGCATGGCGCGCTTGCGCGGGCAGGGCACGATTCACGTCGATCAGCCCGAACATGAACTGCTCGGTGACAGCAAGCCGATCCGCGAATTGCGCAAGTTACTCAGCAAACTGGCACCGACTGAATCGCCGGTGCTGATCCGCGGTGAAAGCGGTACCGGCAAAGAACTGGTCGCGCGCACGCTGCATCGGCAATCCCAACGTCACAGCAAACCATTTGTGGCGATCAATTGCGGGGCGATTCCCGAACATTTGATTCAGTCCGAGTTGTTCGGCCACGAGAAAGGCGCGTTTACCGGCGCGCATCAGCGCAAGGTCGGGCGTATTGAGGCGGCCAATGGCGGTACGCTGTTTCTCGATGAGATCGGTGATTTGCCCCTTGAACTGCAGGCCAATCTGCTGCGCTTCTTGCAGGAAAAACACATCGAACGCGTCGGCGGCAGCCAGCCGATCCCGGTGGATGTGCGTGTGCTGGCGGCGACTCACGTCGACCTTGAGGCGGCCATCGAGAAGAAACGTTTTCGCGAAGACCTGTATTACCGGCTCAACGTGCTGCAGGTGGTCACCGCGCCGTTGCGTGAACGCCATGGTGATCTCTCGATGCTGGCCAACCACTTTTCCCACTTCTACAGCCATGAAACCGGTCGCCGCCCGCGCAGTTTCAGCGAAGACGCGCTGATTGCCATGGGCAAACATGACTGGCCGGGTAACGTCCGTGAACTGGCCAACCGTGTGCGACGAGGTTTGGTGTTGGCTGAAGGGCGGCAGATCGAGGCACGGGATCTGGGCTTGATCAGTCAGCACTCGATCGCCACACCGATGGGCACGCTGGAAGATTACAAGACCCGCGCCGAACGCCAGGCGTTGTGTGACGTGTTGAACCGGCACAGCGATAATCTCAGTGTGGCGGCCAAAGTGCTCGGCGTGTCACGGCCGACGTTCTACCGTTTGCTGCACAAACATCAGATTCGTTAGATCACTGAAGATCAAAAGATCGCAGCCTGCGGCAGCTCCTACATTGGGTTTGTGTAATCCCTGTAGGAGCTGCCGCAGGCTGCGATCTTTTGCGTTTGCTTAAAAGTAGTACGGGAATTTCAGGCTGAAGGAAAAGTCCGGGGCATCATCCGTCATGCCGATGGACAGGTTGGGTACGATGGTCAGGTTGTCAGTGGCAGCAATGGTCATGCCGACGTTGAAGTAACCGGCGTTGGCGTCGCTGGACACCACCGATTCCCAATCTCCGCCATCCTGTTTCAGCTTGCTCTTGCGTTGCACCAGATCAGACACCGAGAACGACATACTCATCTTTTCGTTCAGCGCAAAGGCAATACCGGCGCCGATCTGGAAGCTGTCGCCGATTTTTACCTTGCCCGGGTTTTTCTGGTTGACCGTCGAGCTGATGTCGTCAAACGACTCCTCCAGGTTGTGGGTGTAGGACAAGCTGCCGAACAGCACCGCCGGGTCGAACGTCTTGACCAGCGAGATGCCCGGCGTGATCGACCAGACGCCGTTGCCGGTGGGCAGGGTGTCAGGTACAAACAGATTGGAGTTGGCATCGGTCTGGCGAAGTTTGATGCCGAACGGATCCTTGCCCGTTGGCGCCTTGACCCGCAGGGTGACCACCGCGTCCGGTGTATTGACCGACTCGTCGAGGAACTTGTAAGCAATGCCGAAGTTGACGTCGCCAATGGTTGGATCCTTGGTGACGGTTTCTTCTGTGGTGACTCCCGCCGCGCCCTCATTGCCGCCGCCCGACTGATAAGTCGATTCGCGATACACCACGGGCACGTTCAGGTCGAACTGCCAGCGATTATCGAAGTTGTAGCGGCCCGTCAGGTCGAGAGTCCAGGTGTCGGCCTTGATCCGGTCGAGGTTGATGTTGCCGAGAAAAATCGAATCCAGCGCGAGGAAGCCGTTGAGAATCAACTGGCGCGTGTCATAGCGCGAATAGGTGATGCCGGTTTCGACGCTGAACTTGCCGCCGCCGAAGAAGCCACTGGCCTCGTCGTACAGGTTGGAAACGCTCTGCGCCGGTTGCGAATCGTCCGCCAGCGATTGCCCGTAAGAAGCGCCACTGCCCCCGGCGGCGCCTCCTGATGCGGCTGCCGCACCGGTACCGGTGGCGACGCGGTTGCCTTTCATGTCCGATGGTGATTTGGCCAAACGTTTTGGCGGTGGGGCGGCGGGTTGCTCTTCAACCTGGCGGACTCGTTGTTCGAGGACCGCCAGGGCCTTTTGTTGTACTTCGTATCTTTGCTTCAGCTCCAGAAGCTCTTGTTTCAGGGTTTCTACATCGGCGTCCGGTGCCGCTTGCAGCATCGCGGCCGGGAGAAGAGTGCTCAAACACACTGCGGCACGCAGTGATACTGATCGATACATGAATAAGCCGTCCCTTTAAGCCCAATGATCGAGACTCAGCGTAGTTCAATATCCAATGGTGCGTAGTGCCCTGAGTTGACTCAGGTTGCAATCCAGTGCGCCGGCACTCATGCCGTTATTGTTCAATACGACGTTGAGTTGAGTCATGTTATTGACCACGTTGGCACTGCCCAGCAGACGGGTATTCTGCAGCAAGCCACCTTGGGCGACTTGTTGCAGGGCTGTGCCCTGATTGCCGGCGGCTTGAATGGCCATCTGTACGCCGCCACCGTTGGCCGAAACGGCCACGCTGCCCGCGGCATTGCTGCCGCCAATGGTTTGTCCGGCCATCAGTGCCTGCCCTTGAGTGGGCACCAGCGCGGGGGCCTGATTGGCTTCCGAAACGTTGATGGCTACATTGTTGTAGGCGGTATTGCTGTCGCCAGCGGCACGCACGCTCTGCGTCACGCCCTGGCTGCTGTTGAGGCCGGCGCCACCAGTGATCGTGCCGGTACCCGCAGGAAGGGGGCTGCCGTTGCCGTGCTCCTTGATCGTTTGCACATAAAATTCGGGTCTAACCGTTGCTGCCTGAAGTTGCATCGAGGTGGCTGCCCCGATCAAATCTCCGCTGGCATTGCGCCAGGTACTGCTCATGACAATGCCGAAGCTGATAATCCGCCCCGGCATGACATAACGACCACGCAGCTCGGCGAGCTCCTGGTCCTTGATCTCTATGGGTTTGAATCCTGCATTGGCGTAGCCCGATGCGCTCGCTGCCAGGCAGGCGGCGGCCAGCCAGTATGAGGTTTTCATCTGCTGCTCCCGGGACATCCAGTCCCATTTTCTATAATCGGCGATTAAAAGAAGTCGCTCTGAATGAACCCAAAATCCATCAATTCAGCATCTTTGACCGGGTTGAAACCGTCGAGCTTGTTCTTGGCCGTCAATGGCACCGGAGGGCTGCGCAAGGCGTTGGCCTTGTCATATCCGGGACCGACGATGGCGAAGACAATGCCGTTCCAGCCTTTGACAAAGTCATCATGTTTGTAGCGTTTATGGCCGAGAACCGGGTCTCCGATGTAAACCCAATCCTTGTCCGAACGCTGCAACACGACGAAATGCTTGTAGCCGCGAATTTCCATCAGTACCACCACCGGGATCGTTACCGCTTCGAGCTTTTCCGGTGGAATCTTGTAACCCCTGGCGCGCATGCCGATGCTTTCTATGTAGCGCTTCATGTCGAGCATGGAAAACCCTTGAGTACGAACAAGGTCCTGGTCAGCGTTGACCAGCATGCCTTTGATGATGTGCTCCTCATCGACGTCGAGCCAATAGGCCTGGCGTAATACCGTGGCGAGTGCAGCAGCGCCGCAGCTGAAATCGGTTTTCTGTTCGACGATGTCGGCAAACTTGCGCTCACGGATGCTCTGCACGTTTTTGTAGACGAGCGTGCCACCCGGCAGGGCAGCGACGGGCATCTGACCGGCCTGAGTCAGGCCACAGACGAAAAGCAGAGCGAGGAGAGCAGGCTTACGCATGATCGATACGCCTTTGCGGACTGAGGAAAAGCCCCGTTTCCGGGGCTTTCGTTTCGATCGCAGTTACAGGCAGGCTCTGCAGCCAGCAGCGATGGACAGCGAGTTGCTTTGTTGGTTGCCCACACCCGCCGAGACGTTGGCTCCGCCGTTGCCGGAGAAGTTGTTCATCGAGTTGGTCATGTTGGCGTTGTTGACCACTGGCGCTTTCCAGCCGTCTTTGGTCATGACTTGCTGAGTGGTTACGCCAGCGAGGCCAAAGGTACCCACGGCTTCGAACTTGGCTTTCTGGTCATCGTTGCCACCGTGACCGCCGCCACGATTGCCCCAACCGCCGTGATCATTATCGTCTTCGATGGTTGCAGTGCCTTTTGCCTTGAACACGCCGGCAGCGGCATAAGTGCCGGTGAGGGTGTCGGTTTTGTAGGTCTGCACGCCTTTGTTTTCTACAACCAGGCCAGTGGAAGACTGGTTGGCAGAAGCAGCAGCCTGAGCTACGCGGCCACCGGATACGGCGATCGCCAGGTTGTTTTTCTGCTGGTTGAAGTTGCCGGCAGTGACGTTGATGCCGATGTTGCCGGAACCATTGTTGCCTGCGTTGTTGAGCGTAGCGTTATTGAAGGTGGACGAGTTTTTCACATAGTTGTTGTTGTTGACTTGAGTGGCACTCGAAGCAGCAACAGCGTTACCGAAGATGAAGCTTTCGTCAGCGGTGGCCAGCGCAGCAGCGTTGTCCTGCTGGTTGCCGTCGCCGGCTGCAACGTTGGCGCCCATGTTGCCGTTGGAACCGTTGAGCGAATCACTGGCATTAGCGTTGTTCAGAGTGCCCTGGTTTTTCACCACGTTGCCGTCGCTGTCTTGCACGTCAAGCACAGCGGCACCGGCGCCTGCGGTGATTTGCAGCAGTTGTTCCAGGGTTGGGCCTTTAGGCTGGTTATTACCATGCCCGTTGCCGTGTCCGTTGCCGTGCCCATTACCATGATCGTCATCACGACCGCCTGCCTGTGCTGCGATTGCCATCACTGCTGCAAGTGCGAAAACCAGTGGTTTGAGAGCCATTGTAGGTTTCATGGTGTTTCTCCATCGTGCTTATTAGTTGGTTAAGTGTTGGTACTTTCTAATTGCACTGCTTTTGTTGTTTGGGTCAGTCAGCGACCCGGATGCTCAGGGTGTTAGCCATTCGGTTCCCCACCCCGGCACTCTGGTTCACCTGGATGACCCCTCGGCTGCCGGTGAAGGCCTGATCACTTGTCGTGACCTGGCGACTGCCGGGTGAGGTCCCAGTTGCTCCTGAGCTTGGTAAAAGCGCCACGTTCTGTTGTGAAAGGGCACTGTCGTCAACGCTCTGCGGGGCAGCACTGATGCTGACGCGCGTGACGTTGGCCATCTGGTTGTTGGCACCGGCGCCCTGGTTCACACCGAGGATCCCGTTGCCATTACTGAAAGAGGTGCCGCCAATGGATGCGCTGGCGTCGATGGAGCGCGAGGCCGGTGTGTCGATTTTCTGCATGACGCTGGTACTGGCGTGGGATTCGGTGCCGATTGCCACTGCCTTGACGTTGGTCTGCTGCATTTGATCGCCAGCCGCCTGGTTGACGTTGAAGTTGCCGCGATAATGGACGCCGGAGTCTTGAATATTGGCGTTGTTCACTGAAACGGGATCAGCAGCCATAACTGTGGTGCAACCGAGCAGGGCGAGCAGAAGGAGTGAGCGATTCATCTCATTGGCCTCCGGCCATGCGGGTCAGGGGGGCAAGGCCGGAACTCATGGCGCGGTTGATCGTGCCGGAAATCGCACCACCGGAACCGCCGCCGTGTCCTGCGCTCATGCCGGGCATGCCGTTGGGATTGGTGACGGTATTGAGGCCTGGCAGGTTGCTGCCGGCCTGGACATTGTTGACGGTGCGGAACGCGCTGCCGCTGGCGACACCGGCGAAGTCGCCATCGCTCAATTCGGTGCTGTTCATGGTGGAGTTGATGCGTGCGGACGGGTTGGCATTGACGGTGGTCGGGTAGGGGTCTTTGCCACCATTGCGACCGATAGGAATAGGCTGAACATCGCGGTTGAGGACGATGACGCCGTTGCCTTCCGCCTGCACGTTGAAGCTGATCAGCGTACTGGCTGCTGATCCGATCAGCAGAAGGCAGGTCAAACCTTTTTGGATATTCCCCACGGCTGCAATTCCTTCTTCAGTGGGCTGGCCCGAGTCAGCGTTGTGAAGGAGAGAGCGAAAGCTGTGCCGCTTTTTAAAAGTTTTTGAATTTCAATGAGTTGGCAAATAAACGCGCGCAGCTGAAACACAAGCTGTTTCAGCGTTGAAACACCCACGGCCGCGCCGAGCTGTCTATTGGCTGAGCAAAGCTCTGGAACAAGGGTTTGCGACGATGTGTTTCAACCACGTAACAACTCGGATGACAAAGCCATGAACAGCGCTGAAACGGGCACTCTGCACGTCAACGAGTGTTTCAGAATCGGACACTTTGTCCCCAAGACAGGGGAAAGTGCCGGGGAAGGTGACCCGTCGACCGGGTCATTCGACCAGTAATTGCTCGACGGCGGCAAAGGCCTGCACTTGGCGCTCGGCCCAATTGCCCTGGATGACCTGAAAGTGCTGGTGGTGGTTATCCAGCCAGTTCTGCGTGGCCTGGTAAAACACCAGACGCTCGTCCAGATCCGGTTGGCAGCGCTGACCGTCATCGGTCCAGTCGATCTGTTCCGGGGACAAAAGAAGGTGCAGGTCGTAATGCCGTGCCAACAGCTCGGTTTCCAGCCAGTCCGGACAGTCAGCAAACAGCGTCTGGCTCCACAGCATGTTGCTCAGCAGATGGGTGTCGAGAATCAGCAGTGACGGCTGTTGCGCCCGAGCCTCATCCTCCCATTGCAACTGGCCCCGAGCGATATCAGGGATGTCGGCCAGGCATGTATCGCGGGGATTGAGTTCGATAAACCGACGCACGTATTCATCCACCCGCAAGCCGCCAAAGCGTTGTTGCAGGCCCGCCGCCAGCCAGCTCTTGCCAGTGGATTCGGGGCCGGTCAGGACCACGACCTTCATGGGCGCAACGCCGGGTCGGCGCGCCATTCGCGATAGCCTTGCACCGCCAGCAGGGTGAATAGCCCGTACAGCGCAGCGGTCAGGTACAGCCCCTTATAGATGAACAAGCCGACAAAGATCACATCCAGCACAAACCACAGTGCCCAGCATTGCAGGCGTTTCTGTGCCATCCACAGTTGCGCCACCAGGCTGAAACCGGTCAGCGCGGCATCGAGCCACGGTTGCGCGGCGTCGGTCCAATGCGCCATGGCCGCGCCGAGCAAGACACTGCCGACCGCGCCAACGCTGAGGCCGAGCAACAGAGTGCGGCGATCGAGGCGAGTGACCTCGCGGCCGTCATGCATCGTCCCGGCGCGGGTCCATTGCCACCAGCCATAGACTTGCAGCGCGGCGTAGATCACTTGCAGCAACATGTCCGAATACAGCTTCACTTCAAAGAAGATCCAGCTATAGAGCAGCACCATGACCAGACCGATCGGCCAGCACCACGGATTCTGTTTGACCGTCAGCCACACGGCGATCACCCCGAGGGCGGCGGCAAACAGTTCAAGCCCGGACATGGGGGTTCCTTGGGGGAGTGAAAGAAGGGGGCGGATTGTACTGCATTGGGCTAGGTACTGATGATCGCTGTAGATCAAAAGCCCCTCACCCTAACCCTCCCGAAACGTCGGACCGCCCGTAGGGAGAGGGGACTGACCGAATTGGATGTTCGAGATACGCCGACCTGATCTTTCTGCGTTGAATCCATAATCGACTCGATTTTTCAGGTCGACGTATAGCTTGAGACACCTCGGTCGACCCCCTCTCCTCGGGGAGAGGGCCGGGGTGAGGGGGGGGCTCACTACAGTTACACGGGTCAGACGCGGAACTGGCGCAGGAGGGCGTTGAGTTGTTCGCTCAACTGGCCAAGCTTCAGGCTGGCCGCACTCGACTGTTCGGCAGCGATCGCCGTGCTATGCGAGAGGCCGGCCGCCTGAGTGACGTTCTGATTAATGTCCTCGACCACATGCGCCTGCTGCAACGTGGCACTGGCAATCGACGCGTTCAGGCCATTGAGATTACGCAGTGCCTGGCCAATCGCATTCAGACTCGCACCGGCCAACCCGGCTTGTTCGATGGTCAGTTGCGACGCCTTGCTGCTGTCGCCGATCACTTTCACAGCGGCTTCGGAATGGTTCTGCAGACGCTCGATCATCGACTGGATTTCCGCCGTCGACTTCTGCGTACGTTGCGCCAACAAGCGTACTTCATCCGCCACCACGGCAAACCCGCGACCTTGCTCACCGGCCCGCGCCGCTTCAATCGCGGCATTAAGCGCGAGCAGGTTGGTCTGTTCGGCAATCGAGCGAATCACTTCCAGCACGCTGCCGATCTGCGTACTTTCGGCGGCGAGGGTGCGGATCACCTCCACCGCTTGATCGATAGTGCCGGACAGTTTGTCGATCTGCTGCAAGCTGCCATCGATGTTGATCTGGCCCTGTTGCGCCTGCGCTTCGGCATCGCGCATTTCGGCGGCGGCGTGCTCGGCGTTCTTCGCCACGTCCTGCACGCCATAGGTCACCTCGTTGATCGCGGTGGCCACCAGTTCCATCTGCTGCGATTGCTGCTGGCTGCGTTGCTGCGCTTGCGAGGCGTCGTTGCCCAGTTCGCTGGACGACTGGCCCAGTGCACTGGCCGACACCTGCAGATCACCGATGACCCGGCGCAGCTTGGCGGTGAAGGCGTTGAAGTGATGCGCCAGCTCAGTGACTTCATCTTTACCGTGAGTATCGAGGCTGCGGGTCAGGTCGCTTTCACCGCTGGCGATGTTGGCCATGGCATTCACGGTTTCCTGCAGCGGGCGGACGATGCTGCGCGCGATGAGGATCACCAGCAGCGCCATGATCACGGCAATCGCCAGGCCGATGACCGTAGCCTTGATCACTTGGCCCTGGAATTCCGCCTGAACGTCGTCGACGTAAACCCCGGAGCCGAGCACCCAGCCCCACGGTTCGAACAGTTTGACGTAGGAGGTCTTGGCCACCGGCTCACTGGCGCCGGGTTTCGGCCAACGGTAGTCGACCATGCCGGCGCCTTTGGACCTGGCGATGGCGACCATTTCGTTGAACACCGCAAAACCGTCCGGATCGCGGATCGCCGAGAGGTTCTGGCCTTCGAGTTTCGGGTTGGTCGGGTGCATGACCATCACGGGCGTGAGGTCGTTGATCCAGAAGTAATCGCTCTGGTCGTAACGCAGGCCGCGAATTGCCGTCAGCGCCTGTTTCTGTGCAGCCTCTTTGCTCAGGGTGCCGGCGGTTTCGAGGTCGTGGTAATAGGTCAGCAGGCCGCTGGCGGTCTGCACGACGTGCTGGGTTTTCTGGGCTTTGGCATCGTAGAGATCGTCGTGGATCTGCTTGAGCATCAACACGCCCAAGGTCAGCAACATGACCACCGCCACAATCAAGATGAGCCACAAGCGTCGGCTGATCGACACACTGCGCAAGCTGTTCATAACGCTGTCACTCCGGATTCTTTTTCTTGTAATAAACGACCGCCAGCATCCAACCACGATTTCGTGAGCGGGCATACGCGACCCAAGTCGTATAACGCGGCAGCGCTAATAAGGCTTGTCTGTTAGGATTTCGGCCCCGCGCGTGAAAACCTGAATCCAAATTGATATTTCACGGAATTTTGACCGTTTCGTGTGGATCCTGTGCGTGCGGAATCGGTACAGCCATAAACAGCTACGCTGATCGCAGTGAACGCTAGAAAAATACTATCGGAGCATGCCGGCGCGCATCGCTCTTTGGGGGGATTGATGGATCTTTGGACGGCCTTGCAGGCACTGATACTAGGAGTTGTAGAAGGGCTGACGGAGTTTTTGCCCATTTCCAGTACCGGACACCAGATCATTGTTGCCGACTTGCTCGATTTCGGCGGCGAACGGGCCATGGCGTTCAATATCATCATCCAGCTCGGCGCGATCCTCGCGGTGGTCTGGGAGTTTCGCCGCAAGATTTTCGATGTGGTCATCGGTTTGCCGACGCAGCCCAGTGCCCGTCGTTTCACCGCTAACCTGCTGATCGCGTTTCTGCCCGCCGTGGTGCTGGGCGTAATCTTTGCCGACCTGATCCACGAATACCTGTTCAATCCGATTACCGTTGCGACCGCGTTGGTGGTGGGCGGCATCATCATGTTGTGGGCGGAAAAGCGTCAGCATGCAGTGCACGCCGAAACAGTCGACGAGATCACCTGGAAAGATGCCTTGAAGGTTGGTTTCGCTCAGTGTCTGGCGATGATTCCCGGCACTTCGCGTTCCGGCTCGACGATCATTGGCGGGTTGTTGTTCGGCCTGTCGCGCAAGACTGCCACCGAGTTTTCCTTCTTCCTCGCGATGCCGACCATGGTCGGTGCGGCGGTCTACTCAGGCTATAAGTATCGCCATCTGTTTGTGCCGGCGGACTTCCCGGTGTTTGCCATCGGCTTTGTCACCGCGTTCATCTTCGCCATGATCGCCGTGCGCGGTTTGCTCAAGTTTATTGCCAGCCACAGCTATGCGGCATTTGCCTGGTATCGGATCGTATTTGGTCTGGTCATTCTGGCGACGTGGCAGTTTGGCTGGATTGATTGGGCGGCGGCCAAGCCATGAGTGATTCCCGCGCACGCCGGCCCGAAGGGCGACCTTCGGGCGGCAACAACATCCAGCATATGAAGCTGAAACTGCTGGTTCTGCTGATCGTCTGCGCGTTGCCGCTGTTCGGCTCGGTGTCGATGTGGTTGCGTGGGATTTCGTTAGTGCCGCTGACGGCTTACGGTGTTGTGAGCGTGTTGGCGTTCTTCATGTACTGGGCAGACAAGCGCAAGGCGCGCGCCGATGCCTGGCGCACACCGGAGAACATCCTTCATGCCGTGGAACTGGCGGGCGGTTGGCCGGGTGCATTGATCGCCCAGCAGGTGTTCCGGCACAAGACGCGCAAGGTGTCGTTTCAGATTCTATTCTGGGTGATTGTCGTGTTGCACCAAGTGTTCTGGATCGACCAGCTGTTTCTCGGCTCGAACTTGCTGACGCTGTTCTGAATACACCGCAATTCCCTATGTAGGAGCTGCCGAAGGCTGCGATCTTTTTGATCTTGCTTTTAAAAGATCAAAGTCAAAAGATCGCAGCCTTCGGCAGCTCCTACACAGGGGGATCGGGTTTACAGCAATAATCCGATTTGGGTCTTTTTCGGCAACTTGCCCACCACCAGTTGATGCGAGCGCTGCAACAACCCGCGCAATTCCTCGGCGCCCAACGGGTAGGGCGGGTGCATGATGATCCACTGCGCCCGGGCCAGATAGGGCGCCGGATGAATGCCGGGACGGTCGCAATGGCCAAGAAACAAATCCTTGTCGACCTTGAACGCCAGCGAATCCCCACGCAGCCCCTGCAAGGCAAACATCTTGTTGCCGGCAATCGAAAACACTCGCACGCCGCCCCATTTGTAATCTTCCCGAGCGCCCGGCAATGCCAGGCAGAACGCCGCAACGTCGGCTTCGTTCATCTTTCCCTTGCTCATAACAACCGCTCCCCACAGGCATTGAACGACTCGACCAGATGATCGATCCATGCGCGCACCGCCGGCATCACCCCGCGTCGATGCGGATACACTGCTTGCAGCCAGCCGCCGGGTAGTGACCACTCCGGCAGCATCTGCACCAGCGTGCCGTTTTCCAGCTCCGCCTCGCAATACATCATCGGCAACAGGGTAAACCCCTGACCGGCGAGGACGCAGGCCTTGCGTACGACAAAATCATCGATGCCCAGGCGAGCCTCCATGTTCAGTTCGAAACTGTGGCCCTGCTGATCGAGCAGGCGCACATGCACCATACGATCGGCCTCCAGCGCACCCAGTACGGGCAGATGCTTCAGGTCTTGCGGATGGTTGATCGTCTTGCCCTGTAAAAACGCCGGGCTGGCCACCACGACCATCTGCGCCTGACGCAGGCGTCGGGTCACCAGCAGCGGATCTTCGTCACCGTGCTCACGCACGCGCAACGCGACATCAAAGCCTTCACCGACCAGATCGACCCGGCGATTGAGCAGTACGACTTCCAGTTGCACCTGGGGGAATTTGCCAAGGAAATCGCTGATCACCCACGGCAGCATTTCCCGGGCCAGACCTGTAGGGCAGGACACGCGCAGTCGCCCGCGCGGCTCGCTGGACATGCTCGCCACCGCCTCATCGGCCATTTCTGCTTCGAGAAGCATCGCCTGACAGTGGCGCAAGTAACGTTCGCCAACTGCAGTGAGATTGAGTTGCCGGGTGGTGCGTTGCAGCAGGCGCGCGCCGAGGCGTTCTTCCAGTTCGGCAATGCGCCGCGACAAGCGTGATTTGGGAATCCCGAGCAATCGCCCGGCCGCAGCAAAACCGCCGGCTTCGACGACTTTGGCGAAATAGTAGAGATCATTGAGGTCTTGCATCAGGGATATCCGACTGTTCTATCAGTGGGACAAACTATCGCATTTCAGGCGGCTAATCATCCATTGGTTTCTTGCGTAGGATTGTCTCCATTCCGTCGCCACCGGCGATTCCTTCCAGGAGATTCCACATGAAACTGCTGCATATCGATTCGAGCATTCTGGGCGACAACTCGGCTTCCCGTCAGTTGAGCAGCGAAGTCGTCAAAGCCTGGCAAGCCGCCGAGCCAAGCGCCGTGGTGACCTACCGCGACCTGGCCGCCGATGCCATCAGCCACTTCTCGTCGACTACCCTGGTGGCTGCCGGCACCACCGCTGAACTGCGTAACGCCGCACAACAGCACGAAGCCGAACTGAGTGCTTCGACCCTGGCCGAGTTCATCGCTGCGGACGCCGTTGTGATCGCGGCTCCGATGTACAACTTCACCGTACCGACCCAACTCAAGGCGTGGATCGACCGCGTTGCGGTCGCCGGTCAAACCTTCCGTTACACCGAAGCCGGCCCTGAAGGCCTGTGCGGCGGCAAGAAAGTGGTGATCGTTTCCACTTCCGGCGGCATTCATGCCGGTCAGGCCAGCGGCATCGCTCACGAAGAATATCTGAAGCTGGTGCTGGGCTTCCTTGGCATCACCGACATCGAAATCGTCCGTGCCGAAGGCCTGGCGTATGGCGACGAAGTGCGTAACAACGCCATGACCGCTGCACAAGCGAAGATCAGCGAGCAACTGTTCGCCGCCGCGTAAGGCTTGCGTAAAGAACAGCTGATGTTCAGGTAACACCCAAAAAACTCTGTATTCTGGTTCCGCAAGGGGCGAATACGGAGTTTTTTGTTTCTGACTGTTACATAATCTGGCCCGGGTTATGCAGTCACACAATCAGCGTCTGAGTGCATTGTCGTACCGGAACACTGAATCCCCGGGGTTTCAGGCCCGCAACGCAACGGAACTTTCGATTGAGTAACAACAGGGTGGGGCATCCCATGATGCGTCTTTGTGCAACGTTACTGATTTGCCTGCTCGGCAGCCTTAACACAGTGCATGCCGCGCCTGGGCGACACCCGGTCTGGAGCGTCGGTTATCACGAGATGACCTTCCTCGATCCGCTGGACCTGCAACCGATGCGCGCCATCGCCTTTTATCCTTCCAGCGATCGCGAACACCTGAGCCTGCTCGAGGGCTATTCGGTCGAAGCCGGCGAAGACACCAAAGTCGCCATCGGCCGTTTCCCGATGCTGATGCTCTCCCATGGCAACACCGGCACGCCGCTCGCACTGCACGACCTGGCGACCTCGCTGGCGCGCAAAGGCTTTGTCGTGGTGGCGGTGATTCACCCCGGCGACAACTCCAAAGACCACAGCCGACTCGGCACTCTGAGCAATCTCTACGGGCGACCGATCCAGATTTCCGAAGCCATCACCGCAACCTTGGGCGATCGCATGCTTGCGCCGTACGTCAATGCGGATCAAGTCGGGGTGATTGGTTATTCGGCGGGCGGCGAGACGGCATTGATCCTGTCCGGGGCGCAACCGGATCTCGATCGCCTGCGTCGGTATTGCCAAGAGCGCCCGGACGATCGTGATGCCTGTAACACCCAAGGTGAGTTGATCGTTGATCGGGATGATCTGCAACCGGTGGCCGATCCGCGCGTTCATGCGCTGTTGCTGATGGCGCCGCTGAGCCTCAAGTTCGGTCGTCACACCTTGGCTGACGTGCATGTGCCGGTGCTGCTCTACAGCGGTGATGGTGACAAGCTGGTGGCTTTCGACAAGAACGCCGCCGCTCTGGCGCGCAAACTGCCGACAGCGCCGGACTTCAAATTACTCGCCGGGGCAGGGCACTTCGTGTTTATGGCGCCGTGCAACGAAGAACAGATTCGCGCGATGCCGGCGTTGTGCACCGATGCTGATGGTGTTGATCGCGAAGACATTCACCGCAACCTGATCTCTGAGGCGGGACGGTTCTTCTCGCACACCTTGGGTAAACCGACCCGGGCCGGCATGCAGACCGCGGATCAATAATCCGATCCCCGCAGCACCGTAGCAACTGTGGGAGCGTCGATGATTCAGGAAATCGCCCGGCGCTGCAGCAGCAAGGTCAGCCCCAGCCCGATCACCGACAACAGCGCCGCACTGAAGAAAATCCACGAATACCCCAGATTCAACGCCACCGCACCCATCAACGGCCCGGCAATCGCCAGCGCCAGATCGAAGAACACTGCATAAGCGCCCAACCCGGATCCTCGGCTGGAACTGGGCACCTGCTTGATCGCCTCGACACCCAGCGCCGGGTACACCAGCGACAAACCAAACCCTGCCAGTCCGGCACCGATCAAGGCGAATGCGGTCGACGGCGCCAGCCACAACATCACCAAGCCCAAGGTTTCGATGGTCATGCAGGCGATAGCGGACCTGAACCCGCCAAACCGACTGATCGCCGAGATAAACATCAGCCGCGACAGGATGAAGCACACGCCAAACACCGTCAGGCAGTACGCCGCGCCGGTCCAGCCACGGTTGAGGTAATAGAGGGTGATGAAAGTGGTCAGGGTGCCGTAACCGATCGAGGCCAGGGTCAGACTGGCACCATACGGGGCGATCCTCCCGAACACCGCCCAAAACGGCAGGCGTTCGCCACGGATCACCGGCACCGAAGGCTTATTGCGAATCAGCACCAGCGCACCGGCCGCCAGCACGGCCAGCGCGATGCCGAGGCTGGTGAAGCCGTAATCGGCGACCATCACCACGCCCAGCGGCGCACCAATCGCAATCGCGCCATAGGAAGCGATGCCGTTCCAGCCGATGGATTTTGCCGTGTGTTCGACGCCGACCTGGCCCATGCACCAACTGATCGTACCGACACCGATCAAGCCCTGTGCGATGCCAAGCAGCAAGCGGCCGATGATCAGAATGATCAGGCTTGTCAGCGGCCAAGTCTGCAACAGGGTGGAGAGCAGCGTCAGCAAGCCACTGAGGAAAATTCCCCACAAGCCATAAATGATCGCCCGTTTCGTGCCGACCGTGTCCGACATGCGCCCGGCCATTGGCCGGCTGAGCAGGGTGGCCAGGTATTGCGAGCCAATCACCAGCCCGGCGATGACCGCGCTGAAACCCAGTTGCTCATGCACATAACCAGGCAACACCGCGATCGGCAGGCCGATGCAGAGGAACGCAATAAAGGTGTAGAACACGATGGAAACGATCTGCAGGGTGATCGCCATGGAGCTTTGCGGTGGCAGTTGCTGCGCAGGCATGAGGACTCGTTCGCGGGCGGCGGTGGGAGAGTTCGCATCATGGCTTGGGCTTGAGATAAAAGAAAGCAGGCTAACTATCTTTCCAGATTGATCGTTCCCACGCTCTGCGTGGTAACGCCGCCACGGACGCTCCGCGTCCCGCTCGTGTGACGCGGAGCGTCACGGGATGCAATTCCCACGCAGAGCGTGGGAACGATCAGAATCACTGCCCTGAAATGCAAAAAAGCCCCGTCACATGGACAGGGCTTTTCAGGTTGCAGCAGCGTTTTAGAACACAACGCCCTGACTACGCAGGTAGTCATCGTAAGTGCCGCTGAAGTCAGTCACGCCATCCGGGCTCAGCTCGATGATGCGTGTGGCCAGGGACGATACGAACTCACGGTCGTGGCTGACGAAGATCAGCGTGCCCGGGTAGTTTTCCAGCGCCAGGTTCAGCGCCTCGATCGATTCCATGTCCAAGTGGTTGGTCGGTTCGTCCATGATCAGCACGTTCGGCTTTTGCAGGATCAGCTTGCCGAACAGCATGCGACCTTGCTCACCACCGGAAATCACTTTGACCGACTTGAGGATTTCGTCGTTGGAGAACAGCATGCGCCCCAAAGTGCCGCGAATCATCTGTTCGCCCTGAGTCCACTGACCCATCCAGTCGAACAGGGTGACGTCGTCTTCGAAGTCGTGCGCGTGATCCTGAGCGTAGTAGCCCAGTTCGGCGGCGTCGGTCCACTTGATGCTGCCGGCGTCCGGGGTCAGTTCGTTGACCAGGGTGCGCAGCAGGGTGGTTTTGCCGATACCGTTCGGGCCGATGATCGCCACGCGCTCGCCGGCTTCAACCTGGAAGCTGAAGTCTTTGAACAGTGGTTTGCCGTCGAAGCCTTTGGCCATTTTTTCGACGATAACCGCCTGGCGGTGCAGCTTTTTGTTCTGATCGAAGCGAATGAACGGGCTCACGCGGCTCGAAGGCTTGACCTCGGCCAGTTGGATCTTGTCGATCGCCTTGGCGCGGGAAGTAGCCTGCTTGGCTTTCGAGGCGTTGGCCGAGAAGCGGCTGACGAACGATTGCAGCTCGGAAATCTGCGCTTTCTTCTTGGCGTTGTCCGACAGCAGTTGCTCGCGGGACTGGGTCGCCACGGTCATGTACTCGTCGTAATTGCCCGGGAACAGACGCAGCTCGCCGTAATCCAGGTCAGCCATGTGCGTGCACACGCTGTTCAGGAAGTGACGGTCGTGAGAGATGATGATCATCAGGCTGTTGCGCTGGGTCAGCACGTTTTCCAGCCAGCGAATGGTGTTGATGTCCAGGTGGTTGGTCGGTTCGTCGAGCAACAGCACTTCCGGATCGGAGAACAGCGCCTGCGCCAGCAATACGCGCAGTTTCCAGCCTGGCGAAACTTCGCTCATCGGGCCGAAGTGCTGCTCGATGCCGATGCCCAGGCCCAGCAACAGTTCGCCGGCACGGGATTCGGCGGTGTAACCGTCCATCTCGGCGAATTCGGTTTCCAGCTCGGCCACGGCCATGCCGTCTTCTTCGCTCATTTCCGGCAGCGAGTAGATGCGGTCGCGCTCGGCCTTGACCTTCCACAGCTCTTCGTGGCCCATGATCACGGTGTCGATCACGGTGAATTCTTCGTAGGCGAACTGGTCCTGGCGCAATTTACCCAGACGTACGTTCGGCTCGAGCATGACCTGACCGCCGGACGGGTCGAGGTCGCCGCCGAGGATTTTCATGAAGGTCGACTTGCCGCAACCGTTGGCGCCGATCAGGCCGTAGCGGTTGCCCGCGCCGAATTTGACCGAAACGTTTTCGAAGAGCGGCTTGGCGCCGAACTGCATCGTGATGTTAGCTGTAGAGATCAAGAGTTTTTCCTGCGAAGCATTCTGAGTAGCGAGGGTGCGGCTGGAGCGCTTGGCCCGAGTCAAAGTGCGCTGAAGCGGGGAAGTCCCGTCATCAACCAAGGGGGGCGCGTAAAGTTTGGCGGCGATTGTACTGGTCTGGCTCTTTAAACGATAGGGCGATCACGCCACGATCGCCGATTGGCACCTGCGCGGGACAGTTTTTCACAGATGAACGCTCACCTTTGGCGACAAACTGTGGCTAAAATGCCACCTTTCACCGAGCGTCCGGTTACGGCGCGGGCCAAGGACGTGCCATGTGTATTCAGACCACTGCATAAGACGCTGGGCCTCAGGCCGCCAGGCGCGCAGTTTGTTCACTTCTGACGTGTGACGATTTCCGTGAAACTCATCATTGCTGCTATTTATGTCATTTCCATTGCATACGTTCATCTGCGTGGGCGTGTGCGACACAAACTCGGTCGACAACTGAGCGACCATTCGACGTTTCTTGCGCCGATCAACTGCTTCCTTTATCTGTTCTCGAAAAAACCGAACAAGCCGTACCTGGACCCTAGCGAGTTTCCTGACTTGAGCCCGTTGCAGGCGCACTGGGAAGAAATCCGTGAGGAGGGGCAGAACCTGCTGCGTGCCGGCGAGATCAAGCGCTCCAACCAGTACGACGATGTCGGTTTCAACTCGTTCTTCAAAAGCGGCTGGAAGCGGTTTTATCTGAAGTGGTACGGCGAGAGCCATCCGTCGGCCATGAAGCTGTGCCCGCGCACCACCGAATTGGTGCAGAGCATTGGTTCGATCAAGGCCGCGATGTTTGCCGAGTTGCCCCCGGGTTCGAAACTGGTGCGTCACCGCGACCCGTATGCCGGTTCCTATCGCTATCACCTGGGCCTGGACACGCCGAACGATGCCGGCTGCTACATCAACGTCGACGGTGAGAACTACCATTGGCGCGATGGTGAAGCGGTGATGTTCGACGAGACGTTTATTCATTACGCCGAAAACACCACCGACAAGAACCGTATCATCCTGTTCTGCGATATTGAACGGCCGATGAAGTACCGCTGGGCCGCCGCGTTCAACGCCTGGTTCAGCCGCACGGTGATGTCGGCGGCGGGCGCACCGAACGATGCCAGCGACCGCACGGGCGGGATCAACCGCTTGTTTACCCGGATCTACAAGATTCGTCTGCGTGGCAAAGAGCTGAAAAAGCGCAATCGCAAGCGCTACTACATGGAAAAGTGGGCGATCTTCGGCGGTTTGCTCGCGGTATTCATTCTGATCTGAATTCAAGATAAACGCTGCTGACGCCATCGCGAGCAGGCTCACTCCTACATTTGAAATGCGATCCACTGTAGGAGTGAGCCTGCTCGCGATGACGGTATCAAGGGCAACCAATCACTATCAGGAAGCCTTCTTGGTCTTCTTCGCCGGCGCAGATTTCGCCGTTTTCTCTGCTTTCGCTTTCGGCTTCGCCACCGCTTTCCCGCCCAGACTGCGTTTGAGCAGCTCGGTCAAGTCGATCACATCAGCGGATTTGCGCTCTTCTTCGCCGCCCACCGTCTCAACATCCTCGATCTTGCCTTCATGGGCCTTTTTCTCGACCAGGGCCATGATCTTGTCTTCAAATTCATCCTTGTAGTCTTCGGGCTTCCAGTCGGCGCTCATGTCCTGCACCAGCCGTTTGGCCATGTCCAGTTCACCCTTGGCCAACTGCGGCTTGGTCACTTCGCTGCCCAGTTCCAACTCATCGAGACCGCGTACCTCCTGCGGCCAGCGCAGTTTCACCAGTACCAGCGCAGATTCCAGCGGCATTAACGCTGCGAGGTATTGGCGCGTATGCAAGACCACGCGGGCGAGGGCGACCTTGTTGGTTTTGCTCAGGGTTTCACGCAGTAACGCGTAGACCTTGCCACCGCGTTTGTCCGGCGCCAGATAGTAGGGCGTGTCGATGTTTTGCAGGGGAATCTGATCGGCGTCGACAAACGAGAATATGTCGATGGTCTGCGTTGAAACAGGGTGTGCCGAGCGGATCTCTTCTTCGCTGAGCACCACATATCGGCCTTTTTCGTAGGCCACACCTTTGACAATGTGTTCCTTGGTAACTTCTTTGCCGGTGACCTTGTTTACCCGTTTATAGCCAACGGGATCCATGCTGCGGCTGTCGAGCCAATCGAAATCCACGCCCTGCGACGAGGTCGCCGAGACCAGTGCGACAGGGATGTGCACCAGTCCAAAACTGATTGCGCCTTTCCAGATTGCCCGAGCCATGGTGAGTTCTCCGAGTGATGATCGGATGACCAGCGGCCACGACTGAAAGTTTCCCCGGGATGCGCGGGTTACCAGTCACTTGGTCAAGCCGTGTTACATGTTGTTTAAGCCTGACGGGTTAACAAATCCGAACCCTCGGCGTAGCGTGGACTCGAAGGCTCTATCCCAAGCCCATCGAGAGGCAGCGTCATGAACCGAATTCTGCTTGGCATCGTCGTCCTTGCCCTCAGTGGCGGGCTGGTTCATGCCGACGTGCTGTTGGCGCAAAGCCCCACTGGTAACAGCAATAACCCCTACAACAGCCCGATCCGCCGGGCCAATCCGAACAGCATGCAGGGCACTCAGCCCAGCGCTCCCCCCATTCGGGGGCCGAACACCGTACCAACGCCGCGCCAGCCTACGGTCGAGAACCGGGGCATTGGCAACGGCCAGCCGATCCGTTCGGTGCCGAGCACACCCCCCACGTTCATTCCCAACCCACCTTCGCGCGGCGGAGACAGCAATCGTTGAGCGGCAGGACTGAAGTTCTGTCGGCCCTTCAAACGAAAAAAGGAATCGTGCATGTTGCGTAAAACCCTTCTAGCCACACTGTGTGCTGGTGCGCTGATCAGTGCCCCGGCCTTTGCCGCCGCGCCCAAAGAGCTGCAAAGCGAACAAGGCACCCTCGAAGTCACGACCATCACCGCAGGCCTTGAGCATCCATGGGCGCTGGCGTTTCTGCCGGATCGCCAAGGCATGCTGGTCACTGAGCGTCCGGGCAATCTGCGCGTGGTGGCGGCAGACGGCACGCTGTCAGCACCGATCTCCGGTGTACCGCAGGTCTGGGCCAAGGGGCAGGGCGGGTTACTGGATGTCGCGCTGTCGCCGGACTTCAAACAGGATCGTCTGGTCTATCTGTCCTATGCCGAAGGCGGCGGAGCCGGCGACAAGGCTGGCACCGCCGTAGGACGCGGGCGGCTTGCGGATGACCTGAAGACGTTGAAGGACTTCAAAGTAATCTTCCGCCAGGAACCGAAGCTTTCGGTCGGCAATCACTTTGGCTCGCGGCTGGTGTTTGATCGCGACGGTTATCTGTTCATTACCTTGGGCGAGAACAACGACCGGCCGACTGCGCAGGATCTCGACAAGCTGCAAGGCAAGGTCGTGCGCATCTACCCCGACGGCAAGGTGCCGGACGACAACCCCTTTGTCGGCCAGTCCGGCGTTCGCCCGGAAATCTGGGCCTACGGCGTGCGCAATCCGCAGGGCGCGGCGCTCAATCCATGGACTGGCACGGTGTGGGAGAACGAGCACGGCCCGCGCGGTGGCGACGAAGTGAACATCATCGAACGCGGCAAGAACTATGGCTGGCCACTGGCGACCCACGGCATCAATTACTCGATGCAGCCGATTCCGGAAGCCCAGGGCAAAACGGCCGAAGGCACCGTCGCGCCGCATCATGTGTGGGAGAAATCGCCGGGCGTTACCGGTATGGCGTTTTACGATGCCGATCGTTTCAAGCCGTGGCAACACAATGCGTTTATCGGCGCGCTGGTGACTCAGGAACTGATCCGCTTGCAGTTCGATGGCGACAAGGTCGTGCATGAGGAGCGTTTGCTCGGCGAACTCAAGCAGCGGATTCGTGATGTGCGGCAAGGGCCGGATGGTTATCTGTATGTTTTGACGGATGAAGAGAACGGCTCGCTATACAAGATCGGCCTGAAGCCGACACCTTGACGGGTAGGCCCCTGTAGGGGCTGCCGCAGGCTGCGATCTTTTGATCTTCACAACAAAATCAAAAGAACGCAGCCTTCGGCAGCTCCTACATGTGTAGGCTTACGTTTCGCGGGAATACAACACCACCGCCGCACGCAATTTACCCCGGCCAAACCGGCACATCTTCTCGAACTCGCCATGACTCACCGGTACATGCTGGCAGTCCATGGGTTGGCGATGCTGGCTGTGATCGACATCCGGGTCATGCAGGTAAACGAAATCCTCGTCGCAATCGGTGACGATCACCCAATGCGGCGACTTCGAGCGGGTCAGTCGATAGCTGCTGATCAACACCATCGGCTGCCCGCCGGCATCCAGCAAACGCGGCAGATCCAGCGACGCACCGATCACACACTCGACATCTGTCTCCTGCAATTGCGCCGTAAACTCATCGTGGACCAAGCGCATGACGTCTTTTTTATGCGCATCCCGCACTCCATCGAGGAATAACGGCCCGCTCATGCTCAGCGCCATACGCACGCGAAACCCCCGACGCCACGCCGCCAATGCCAATCCCTGCGGGCTGCAACCGCCATGCCCGGAGGTCATGAACACCGTCGTCGCTTCCCGCCAGACTTGCAACTCTTCCCGACGCTCCAGCAAACGCTCCGACTGCAATGCGCCCATGGCCATCAACAGGCACGCCGGGCCACAGGTGAAATCGGTGGTTTGCGGGTAGTAAGGCACCTTGATGCTGCGCGAATCGCGGTGCTGGAGAATGCGTTTCTCCAGGCGCAACGCGTCGGCGTGGTCTTCGTAGTAATCATGGATCAGCGCAAAGCGCCGGTAGCCATTGCGTTCATACAGGGCAATGGCCGCAGGGTTGTCGATGCGCACCTCCAGCCGCAGATAGGCACAATCGTGCTCCAGCGCCATCGCTTCGATGCGTTGCAGCAGTTGCTTGCTCAGACCGGTTCCTCGCGCTTCAACGGCCAGTGCAATGGAATACAGCCGCGCGAGCGAAGTGCCGCGATGAAACAACACCAACGCATAACCCAACAATTGACCGTCGCACTCCGCCACCAGCAACTGCCCGTGAGCACGGGTGATCATCCACTGAAAGCTGCGACTGGTGAGCCGGTCTGTGGTGAAACATTGCATTTCCAGTGCCAGCAGCGCCGGCAAGTCTTCAACTACCGCCAAACGAAAAACAGCCTTCATATGACCACCGTAAAAGTTGCGTAACGAAACGAGACTTTCAAAAAACTTCGTGCTTAATAGAAAAGGTCTTGTTCTCCAACGGATCAATCTCTATGTCAGCGGTACAGGGTCATTGGCGCGAAGTATCCGAGCAAAGTTTGCCGGCGGCAACTTATTTAAGTTCGGCGATTAAGGCATCCAGCCAAGTGTTGATTATTGTCGAGCGCAAGGAAGACTGGGCTTCATATTTTCCCAGTGAAGACATCCTGACGGCTCAGGAATACCTCGAGCACAGCTGTGACAGCGAGCCGGGCAAGCGTGTGCAGGTGATCAATCTGTGCCGCAGCTACAAGTATCTCGGTCATGGCTACTACTGCTCACTGCTGGCCGAAGCGCGGGGGCACAAGGTGATTCCCTCTGTGCGCACCATCAGTGAACTGACGAAAAAATCACTGTATGGCCTAGCGCTGGATGACCTCGATAAAACGCTCGAGAAAGCCCTCAGTCATCATCTCTACAGTGATACCGAAGGGTTTACCCTGACCCTGTATTTCGGCCGGACACATATCGAACCGTTGCAGGATCTGGCGCGGCAATTGTTTGAAGTGTTTCCCTGCCCGATATTGTTAGTTGAGTTCCGTCGAACTAATGGTTGGCACATCGAAGGTATAAAGTCCGGCGCTCTGCACAAGTTGCGCGATGATCAGGAAGATCAGTTCGCCAACGCGCTGGACGGATTCAGCCGTAAAGTCTGGCGGGTGCCGCGCTCGCCGCAAGTGGCACGCTATGATCTGGCGATATTGCACGATCCGCAGGAGGCGTTGCCGCCATCCAACGCCAAGGCACTGGCGAATTTCGTCCGGGTCGGCAAAGGCATGGGCATCGACGTCGAACTGATTGAACGCAAGGATTACGCACGTCTGGCCGAGTACGACGGCTTGCTGATCCGCGAGACCACCAGCGTTGACAACCACACTTATCGCTTCGCCAAGAAGGCCGAAAGTGAAGGATTGGTGGTGATGGATGACCCGACGTCGATTCTGCGTTGCACCAACAAGGTCTACCTGACTGACTTGCTCAATAGCCATCAACTGGGCATGCCCGCCACCGAAATCCTCTACAAGGAGCGACCCGAAGACTTCGAGCGTGTGGGCGAGCGCCTCGGCTTTCCGCTGGTATTGAAGATCCCCGACGGCTGTTTTTCCCGTGGCGTGATCAAGGTCGAAAGCCAGCAGGCGTTGCTTGAGGCGACCGCCGAACTGTTCGAACACTCGGTGTTGCTGCTGGCGCAGGAGTTTTTCTACACCGAATACGATTGGCGCATTGGTGTGCTCAACCGCAAACCGATCTTCGCCTGCCAGTACTTTATGTCCAAGGGCCACTGGCAAATCTACAATCACAAAGCCAAGGGTCAGGACGTCAACGGCGAATGCCGGACCATGGCGATCCACGAGGCGCCGCGGGCGGTGGTGGAGCTGGCGGTGAAAACCGCAAACCTCATCGGCGACGGCCTCTACGGCGTCGATCTGAAACAGGCCGGCGACAAGGTGGTGGTGATCGAAGTCAACGACAACCCCAACCTCGACGCCGGTATCGAAGACGCCTATTTACACGACGATCTGTACGCACTGGTGCTGGAGGAGTTCGTGCGCCGCCTGGAGCTGAAGCGTCGCGGTCAGGCGTGGTGAGGCGCCGATGATCAACAGCTTCGCACTGAGCCACGGCGCCCTGCAGCGGGTCGAACGACTGGATGCCGAGGTGATGCTGTTCAGCAACCCCGATGCTGCCGAACGCGACTTGCTGCACAGTCATTTCAAGGTCGATGAGCATGCACTGGCGTCAGCGCTGGACCCGGACGAGGTGTCGCGCATCGAGTTCCATCCCGACCATTTGTTCCTTATCTGGAAACGCCCGGAAAACTATTCCGGCGGTGGCAGTCTGGCGTTTGAAGTGTCGTCCTGCGGGCTACTGTTCGCGCCCGGGCAACTGCTGGTGATCGCCACCGACGACACGCCGCTGCACGGCCTCGGTACCCGCCAGCCGTTGAACACGCCGCTGGATGTGTTGCTCGACTTGCTGTTCAACAACATCCATCACTACCTCGGGCACTTGAAGGTGATCAAACTGGTCGCCCGCGAACTGCAGCAGAAATTCAACGCCTCGATGCAGAACCAGCATCTGGTGCAGATGTTCAACCTCAGCGAAAGCCTGATCTATTACATCAACGCGTTGCACAGCAACGGCGCGGTCCTCACGCGCCTGCGCAATCATGCCGAGAAGCAGCATTTCGGCAGTGAAGCGCTTGGTCTGATTGACGACCTGATCATCGAGAACAACCAGTGCTACAAGCAGGCGGAAATCTACTCGACGGTGTTTTCCGGGCTGATCGATGCGCGTGGCAACCTGATGAACAACAGCATGAACAACCTGCTGCGCAAGCTGACGTTGATCAACGTGGTGTTTCTGCCGTTGAACCTGATTGCGAGTATTGGCGGCATGTCGGAATTCAGCATGATGACGGCAGGGACGCCGTGGTGGATTTCCTATCCGGCATTTCTGGCGGTGATGCTGATGGGGGCGGGGGGGATGTTGTTTGGGTTGCGGCGTTTGGCCAGATGATTTGTAGTGACTGATCGGACGTCTTCGCGAGCAGGCTCGCTCCCACAGTGGGAATGCATTTCAACAGGGTGGGAGCGAGCATGCTCGCGAAGAGGCCGGCACAGGCAAAGTAAAACTCAGGACAGTCCCGCATTTGGCCGAACCGCCACTGTGATGCCTTGTTATAGTTCGGGCCTCATTTTCTGCCCGGTAAAGGATCACTGCCATGACTCAATACTCCGCTTTCAGCGTCGAACTGGCCGACAACATCGCCCATGTGCAGATCAATCGCCCGGAAAAGATCAACGCGATGAACGCGGCGTTCTGGAGCGAGATCGTCGAGATATTCCAGTGGATCGACGACACCGACGAAGTGCGCGTGGTGGTGCTCAGCGGCAACGGTAAACACTTTTCCTCCGGCATCGACCTGATGATGCTCGCCGGCGTCGCCAATGAACTGGGCAAGGATGTTGGCCGCAACGCGCGCCTGCTGCGCCGCAAGATCCTCACCCTGCAAGCCTCGTTCAACGCCGTCGACAACTGCCGCAAACCGGTGCTTGCCGCCATTCAGGGGTATTGCCTCGGTGGTGCGATTGACCTGATCGCGGCCTGCGACATGCGTTACGCCGCTGAAGACGCCCAATTCTCGATCAAGGAAATCGATATCGGCATGGCCGCCGATGTTGGCACTTTGCAACGGTTGCCACGGATCATCGGTGACGGCATGCTGCGTGAACTGGCTTACACCGGTCGCACGTTCGGCGCTGACGAGGCGCGCAGCATTGGCCTGGTCAATCGCGTCTACAGCGACAAAGACGCGCTGCTCGAAGGCGTGCTGGACATCGCTCGTGAGATCGCTTCGAAATCGCCGATCGCGGTTACCGGTACCAAGGAAATGATCAGCTACATGCGCGACCATCGTATCGACGACGGTCTCGAATACGTTGCCACCTGGAACGCCGCCATGTTGCAATCCACCGACTTGCGCGTGGCCATGGCCGCCCATATGAGCAAACAGAAACCCGAATTTCTGGACTGAGAAACCATGACATCTCGCTGGACCACTGCAGTACTGGACACCGATCAACCCGGCGGCTGGGTCGTGGCGCGCAGCCCGGAAGGCTTTCTGTTCGATGACAACGGCGCACTGTTCCCCCGGGAATGGCTCAAGCGTCAGGACTTGTCGGTCCTCGCCGAGCACGGCATTGGCCATCTCGACGGTGAGCCGGTGTACTTGCTGGAACTGCACAGTGCCAGTGAGGTGCCGGGTTGTAACTGGAAAGGCCTGCGGGCGTTCATGCTCGATGGCGAGCACACGATCTACAAAGTCCTCGGATACGCCGCACAGATCGGCACGTGGGCGCGCGAGCATCGTTTCTGCGGCAACTGCGGGCAGGCGATGACGCAGGTACCGCGTGAGCGGGCGATGTATTGCCAGCCGTGCGATCTGCGCAGTTACCCGCGGATTTCACCGAGCATGATCGTACTGATCACCCGTGGCGACGAGATTCTGTTGGCGCGCTCACCGCGATTCGTCACCGGGGTCTACAGCACGCTGGCCGGATTCGCTGAACCTGGCGAGTCGGCCGAGGATTGCCTGATTCGTGAAGTGCGCGAAGAAGTGCAGATCGAGGTGCAGAACATTCAGTACATGGGCAGTCAGTGCTGGCCGTTCCCGCATTCGATGATGCTCGGCTTCCATGCCGAGTACGCCGGTGGCGAGATTGTCTGTCAGGAAGACGAGATCGAAGACGCCCAGTGGTTCAACGTGCACGACCTGCCGCCGTTGCCGGCGTCGAAGTCGATTGCCCGTTACCTGATCGACGTCTACGTGGCGCGGCGCTTAGGCCACGCTGAACCAGTGCTGCCAGGCTAAACGTACGGTCAAACCCAGCACCACGGTGATGAACACCGGGCGAATGAATTTGGCGCCGCCGCTGATCGCGGTGCGCGCGCCAAAGAACGCGCCGACCATCACCGACAGGCCCATGCTCAGGCCGATGATCCAGTCCACCTGCCCGGAAAACACGAACACCGACAGCGCCGCAATGTTGCTGACGAAGTTCATGCTGCGCGCCACGCCGCTGGCCTTGACCAGATCGATCGGGTAGAGCAGCAGGCTGCTCACCGTCCAGAACGCGCCCGTGCCGGGGCCGGCCACGCCGTCGTAGAAACCGAGGCTGAAGCCTTGGCTCGATTGCCATTTCTTTTTGATCGGCGCGTCGCTGTCCAGCGGCGCTTTCGGTGTGCCGCCGAACAACAGGTACAGGCCGCAGGCAAACACAATCACCGGGAGCATCTTGTTCAGCCATTCCGCCGGCAGGTAATGCGCGACGATGGCGCCGGCCAGGGCGCCGACCAGTGTGCCGACGATGGCGTGGGTCCACTGACGCGGGTGGAACAGCTTGCGTTTGTAGAAGGTGAAACTGGCAGTGGCCGAGCCGAACGTCGAGCTGAGTTTGTTGGTGCCGAGCACCAGATGCGGCGGCAGGCCAGCGGTCAGCAGTGCGGGCGTGGTCAGCAGGCCGCCACCGCCGGCGATGGCATCGATGAAACCGGCAATGAAAGCGACAAAGGCCAGAATGGCGAGGGTGGTGAGGTCAACGCTGAGTTCGAAAGGCATGGAATCGGCTTATTCGGCAGGGCGCAGATTTGGCTGCGGGGAGGGCGGTCATGTTACCTGTATCCAACTGTTGCGGCGACCCGTCTGACGCCTTCGCGAGCAAGCTCGCTCCCACAGTTTTTGCGGTGTCCACAAAATCAATATTCACTACAAACCACTGTGGGAGCGAGCTTGCTCGCGAAGGCGGCTTCCCAGCCACTGCATAACCTACTGTTGCACACTCAACACCCAGCCAACAAAATCCCCTTTAAAAAACATCTGAATAACCGGGAAACCCAACAAACCCGGGCATTCCAGCCCTGGCACGCTTGCTGCTCTACCACTCCCATCTCCGCAAATGTCCCGAGGACACGCCAATGAGTCAGCAAGCCGTAAAATTTGCCTACTGGGTGCCGAACGTTAGCGGTGGGCTGGTGGTCAGCAAGATCGAACAGCGCACCGATTGGGGCATCGACTACAACCGCAAACTGGCGCAGCTCGCCGAGGCCGCCGGGTTCGAATACGCGCTGACGCAGATCCGCTTCACTGCCGGTTACGGCGCAGAGTTCCAGCACGAGTCCGTGGCGTTCAGCCATGCGCTACTCGCTGCCACCAGCACACTCAAGGTGATCGCCGCGATTCTGCCCGGCCCGTGGCAACCGGCGCTGGCTGCCAAGCAACTGGCGACCATCGACCAACTCACCAACGGCCGCATCGCGGTGAACATCGTCAGCGGCTGGTTCAAAGGTGAGTTCCATGCCATCGGCGAGCATTGGCTGGAGCACGACGAGCGTTATCGCCGTTCCGAAGAATTCATTCGCTCACTGCGCGGCGTGTGGAGTCAGGACAACTTCACCTTTCGCGGCGACTTCTACCGTTTCGACAATTACAGCCTCAAACCAAAACCGCTGGGGCGCCCGGAGATTTTCCAGGGCGGCAGTTCCCGTGCAGCGCGGGACATGGCCGCGCGGGTTTCGGACTGGTATTTCACCAATGGCAACAGCGTTGAGGGGATCAAGGCGCAGGTCGACGATATTCGTGCCAAGGCAGCGGCGAACAATCATTCGGTGAAGATCGGCGTGAATGCCTTTGTCATCGCCCGTGAAACCGAAGAAGAGGCGCGGGCGGTACTTGCGCAGATTATTGACCAGGCTGATCCGGAAGCGGTCAACGCTTTTGGCGATGCGGCGAAACAGGCAGGCCATGCATCGCCGGAGGGTGAGGGCAACTGGGCGAAATCGACGTTTGAGGACCTGGTGCAGTACAACGATGGTTTCAAGACCAATCTGATTGGTACGCCGTTGCAGATTGCCGAGCGGATTGTCGCGCTGAAAGCGGTGGGTGTTGATCTGGTGCTGGCGGGGTTTCTGCATTTTCAGGAAGAGGTCGAATATTTCGGGCGGCGGGTGTTGCCGCTGGTGCGCGAACTGGAGGCCGAGAAGACTGCCGCTGTTGCCTGAACCCTATGCAAAACCTGTGGGAGCGAGCTTGCTCGCGAAGGCGTCCTTTCAGTAAATACTGTGATTACTGATAAACCGCATTCGCGAGCAAGCTCGCTCCCACATTGGATCTTTGTGAATCTACAGACCGAGGTCAGACAGGCTCGGATGATCATCCGGGCGGCGGCCCAGCGGCCAGTGGAACTTGCGTTCGCTTTCCTTGATCGGCATGTCGTTGATGCACGCGTAACGCTGGAACATCAGGCCTTGCTCGTCGAACTCCCAGTTTTCGTTGCCGTAGGAGCGGAACCAGTTGCCCGAATCATCGTGCCATTCATAGGCGTAACGCACGGCGATGCGGGTATCCGAGTAAGCCCAGAGTTCCTTGATCAAACGGTAATCCAGTTCCTTCGCCCATTTACGGGTCAGGAAGGCCTTGGCTTCTTCGCGGTTGTTGGCGAATTCGGCGCGGTTGCGCCATTTAGTGTCGAGGGTGTAAGCCAGCGATACCCGTTCCGGGTCGCGGGAGTTCCAGCCATCCTCGGCCAGGCGAACTTTCTCGATGGCCGATTCACGGTTGAAGGGCGGCAATGGCGGACGTACCTGGGCTGCAGTAGACATATCAGTCTCCCGATCTAATTAATAATTGAACAACAAGTCCGGCTTATTAAGGCGTTACAGGTCCAATAACTTTCGCGCCATGCATTGCGCATTATCGGCGGCACTGTGATCACCCATCACAAGCGCTACGGTAATGGCGCCATCAATCAGGATCAGCAGCTGTTTGGCCAGCAGTTGCGGATCCTCGGCGCCATGTTCGGTACACAGCTCGCACACGTAGTCGAGCAGCTTCTGTTTGTGTTCTTTCGCCACCAGCCGCACCGGGTCTTGCGGGTCACCGGTTTCGCCGCTGGTGTTGATGAACGCGCAGCCGCGAAAGCCTTCGGAGGCAAACCAGCTCTTGAGCACGGTAAACAGGTTGAGCAGGCGATCGGCCGGGGTTTCGGCCTGATCGACAGCGCTTCTGTACCAGTGCATCCAGCGCACGTCGCGGCGTTGCAGGGCGGCGACGGTCAGTGCGTCCTTGTCGGCAAAGTAACGGTAGATGCTTTTTCTGGAGACGCCGGCGGTTTTCACCAGAAGATCCATGCTGGTGGCAGCGATGCCACTTTTGTAGATCAACTTTTCGGTGACATCCAGAATGATGTCGCGTGTGTCATTGCTAGTGATTTCGTTCATGTGGCGAACAGTAGAACGATTGTTCTTCTTGGTCAAGCGGGTATTTTTGTCGACTGTGAAATCGTCTTCGCGAGCAGGCTCGCTCCCACAGTGGAATGCGTTTCAAAGGTGGGAGCGAGCCTGCTCGCGAAGAGGCCATTACAGACACTAACAAGACCCGAAGGATGCGATGGTGTAAGCTCTCGGGTTCTTCGGATTCGACCCATTGCGAGCCCTATGCCGTTGCTTTTCAAACGTTCCTTGCTGCCCAAATTGCGCAGCTTTCCGCTGACCGCCGAGGCCGTGACCATTCTGTCCGGCGCCGCCGAGTTTCGTCGTTGCCTGCTGGAGAAAATCGCCACGGCGACCCAGCGCATCTACATCGTTGCGCTGTATCTGCAGCAAGACGAAGCCGGTCAGGAAATCCTCGATGCCTTGCACGCCGCCAAGCTCAAGCGCCCCGAGCTGGAAATCGCTGTGGTCGTCGATTGGCTGCGCGCCCAGCGCGGGCTGATCGGTGCCGGCAAGCAGCCGGGCAATTCGGCGTGGTATCAGGAAATGACCCGCACGCACCAGAGCGAAGTGCCGGTGTACGGCGTGCCGGTGCAGACCCGCGAGTTGTTCGGCGTGCTGCATTTGAAGGGCTTTGTGATCGACGACTGCGTGGTCTACAGCGGTGCGAGCCTGAATAACGTTTATCTGCACAAGTTCGACAAGTACCGTTTCGACCGTTATCACGTGCTGCACAGCGCTGAGCTGGCCGACTCGATGCATCACCTGGTCAAACATGGCCTGATCGAATCCAAAGCCGTGCATCGCCTCGATCTGCCGAACCTGCCGACCACACGCAGCCTGCGCAACGACATCGGCGATCTGCGCAGCCGTCTCAAATACGCGGCGTACGACACCGCCAATGGCAGCACCGCCAGAGACGGCCTGTCGGTCAGCCCGCTGCTCGGCGTCGGCAAGAACAACCCGTTGAACCGGGCGATTCTCGAACTGATCGCCAGCGCGCAAAAACAGCTGACCATCTGCACGCCGTACTTCAACCTGCCGCTGGGTGTGATACGCGAGATCAACCGAGCGCTGGCCCGTGGTGTGAAGATCGATATCGTGGTCGGTGACAAGACGGCCAACGACTTTTATATCCCGCCGAGCGAGCCGTTCAAGGTGATCGCGGCGTTGCCGTATCTGTACGAAATCAGCCTGCGCCGCTTTGCCAAGCGCCATCAGCGCAACATCGACAGCGGTCAGTTGAACCTGCACCTGTGGCGTGACGGCGACAACACCTATCACCTCAAGGGCATGTGGATTGATCAGCGCTATACGCTGCTGACCGGCAACAACCTCAATCCACGGGCGTTCCGCCTGGATCTTGAGAACGCGTTGTTGATCGATGACCCGAAAGGGGAATGGCTGGAGCCGCGGGCGAAAGAGCTTGAAGAGATTTTCCGCCATACCACACGGATCGACAGCTTTCAGAGCCTGGAGACGCTGCCGGAATACCCGGCCGGGGTGGCCAAGTTTCTCAAGCGCGTGAGTCGGGTGCGGATTGAGCGGTTGCTCTACCGGATTTTGTAAGGCTTTAAATTTGTAGCGGTCATACAACCGCTATCGCGAGCAGGCTCACTCCTACATTTGGAACGCGTTCCCCTTGTAGGAGTGAGCCTGCTCGCGATAGGGCCTTAACAGACGCTAAAAAACTTAGTTCAGCCCCAACTTCCCACGCAACGTGGACAAATCTTCAGCCAGCGTATTCACCGGCCCAACCAGCGCTTTACGGTCGTTGTCCTTCACCTTGTCATACGTCTCGAAACCACCGTCCTGGGTCTTGTACTTGGCCAGAATCTTGTCGACGGTGGCAAAGTTCTTGTCGACCTTCGCGACAAAAGCCTTGTCCTGCTGCTCGATCTGCGGACGGAACAGATCAACGATTTTCTTCGCCCCGTCGATGTTGCCCTGGAAGTCATACAGGTCAGTGTGGCTGTAGCGATCTTCTTCGCCGGAGATCTTGGTCGCGGCGACTTCTTCCAGCAGCGCGGCGGCACCGCCGACGACTTTCTCCGGCGGGAAAGTCAGGCCGGCGACGCGGGTCTGCAGATCTTTTACGTCGCTGTTGAGCTTGTCCGCCAACTCGTTAAGGCCCTGAGTGCTTTTTTCCGAGAACAGCGAGTATTCGATGCGGTGGAAGCCGGTGAAGTCGTCAGCCTTTACGCCTTTCTCGTGGTCGTCGACACGGGAGTCGATGGAGGCATCGAGGTCACTGAACAGCTCGGCAATCGGCTCGATCGACTCGTAGTAAACGCGGGTTGGCGCGTAGAGCTTTTGCGCGGTGGCCAAATCACCTTTTTTCACCGCATCGGTGAATTGTTGGGTGTGGCTGCCCAGCTCATCCAATTGCTCGGTGACGTAAATCTTGTAGTCCGAAACCGGCCCCACCAGATCCAGCGGTGCGGTGGCAGCGAATGCCGACAGCGGGGTGTTGAGCAAACCAAGGGCCAGCAGTAACGCGAGTGGGGTCTTTTTCATCGGGGGCGGCTCCAGTGTCGAGATTGTTTTATGCGGCTGTTTTCGGCTGTGTGGCGTTGAGCAGCGAGCGGCCGATAAAGTCCTTGTCGCCCGTGACACCCGGTAGGGTAAAGAAATAGCCGCCGCCGACCGGTTTGAGGTATTCCTCCAGCGGCTCGCCGTTGAGGCGGGTCTGCACGGTGATAAAGCCTTTTTCCAGATCGGCCTGGTAGCAGATGAACAGCAGGCCCATGTCGAGCTGGCCGTTTTTGTTCACGCCATTTGAATAGTTGAACGGCCGGCGCAGGATCAGGTTGGCCTGGCTCGCGGCGGTGCGCGGGTTGGCCAGGCGAATGTGCGCGTCGAGCTTGGTCAGCTTGCCGGCCGGGTCTTTGCTGTAATCCGGGACCTCAGTCTCATGCTGCGCACCCATCGGCGCGCCGGTGGTTTTGACCCGGCCGATGATGCTTTCCTGTTCCTGCAATGGCGTACGGTCCCAGCGCTCGACAAAGTTGCGGATGATTCGCACCGCTTGATAGCTGCCGTGAGCGGCCCAGGCCGGTTCGTCACTGCCCGGTTGCACCCAGACCAGGCGATCCATGGCTTTAGCGTCGTTGGAATCGGGGTTGGCCGAGCCATCGCGGAAGCCGAGGAAGTTACGCGCCGATTGCGCCGGCACGCCGGGTTTTGCAGGGGCTTGCGGCGGTACGCTGCCTTCCTGCTTCCAGCGCACCAGCAGCAGATCGGGGAGGTTTTTGACGATATCGCGCAGGGCGTGAATGTTGGTGTCGGCGGTGTTCGAGCAGAACTGCAGGCTCAGGTCGCCGTGGCAGCAATCGGCGTCCAGCGCATCGTTGGGAAACCCGACCATGCGCATCAGGCGTTTGGGCTTGGCGTCGGCCAGACCGAAGCGCTCGTCGAACAGCGACTCGCCGACAGAAACGGTGATGGTCAGGTTGTCTGGGGTTACATTCGGGCCAAGGATGCCGGAGTCCGGCGGCGGCAGTTTCGGATCGATCTGCGCCACCGGGCCGCCCTTCATCAGGAACGCGATGCGCTCGTTGAGGGTGCGGAACAGCCGCTCCAGATCGTCACGATCACTGGCCAACACGTCGAACGATACGAGCATGCCCGACGCCGGGCGCGGGGTGACGATGCCGGTCTGGTGGATGCCGTGGAAATCATGACGGTCTTCGGTCTTGTCACTGCTCGGTGCTTCGGTGACTTGTGCCGGCGCGGCGGCCATGGCCGGACAGCTCAGGGCCGAGCCGGCGAGGGCGACACCGGCGGCGCCCATGCCCATCAGGACACGGCGACGTTGCAGGTTGAGTGGTTCGCTATCTTTCATCGTCAAATCGTCTTCTGCTTACAGGCCGGAGAGGCCGAGGGCGGGATCGATGCCATCCAGAGCGTCGGCCAGAGCCTGGGCCTTGTCGGCAATCTGCTTGCGTTGTTCGCCGCTGATGGCGTCGTAACTGGCGTAGCCGTCCTTGATCTTGTAGGTATCGAGTTCGCTGTCGAAGTCCGCCAGCGCCTTGTCGATGTTCGGCAACAGCTCGGCCGCCGACTTGGTCAGCATTGGCCGCAGCAGATCGACGACTTTGTGTGTGGTTTGCGCGTTGGCAGCGAAACCGTTGAGGTCGCTGTGGCTGTAGCGTTCTTCTTCACCGCTGGCAGCACGGACGTCGGCCAAGGTGTTGAGGTTGCGCACGATGATGCTGACCAGTTGCTCCGGTGGCAGGCTTTGCGCGAGCAATTGCTGTTTGAGCGTGGTGACATCGCTGAGCAGGCGCTGGGCAACGGGCGTCAGTTGGTCGAGTTTGCGTTGCTGGAACAGTGCGTATTCGATGCGGTGGAAACCGACGAAGGCCGGATCCTGTTCGCGCTTTTCGAAGTAGTCGGCGCGGGCGTTGATGCTGTTGTCCAGTTCCGCCAGGCGTTGCGCGGCAGGGGCCAGACGCTGATAAGCCGCGCGCGCCGGTAAATACAGCGCTTGAGCCTGACTGAGGTCGCCGCTTTCAATCGCTTGATCGAGCGCGGTCACGGCTTTGATCAACGCGCTGCTCTGGCTGGCCAGGTACACGCGAAATTCCGACAATGGCCCAACGAAGGCGACCATCGACGGCTTGGCTTTGGCCGCAGCATCAGAAGCGGCAGTCGGCGTCACGTGCAGGGTGCCGCGCGGGTTGCTCAGCAGGCCGCAGGTGATCGCGTAATCGCCCGGCTGCAGGTTGGCATTGATCACTTGGCTGAGGCCCGGCGCAATGTTTTCCCGCTCCTCGACAACGAGCACGCCGTCGAGGATTTCCCATTCCACCGCGCGGTCGGAGCGGTTGACGATGCGGAAACTGGCGCGGCCGGCCGGCACCGTCAGCGCGTTGGGTTCGCAACTGCCCGGATGAATGTTCACCACCACTTCATCGTGGTTGTGCTGACGCTTGGCCGCAGCCATTTTCGAGGCGTAATAAAACAGACCACCGGCGGCGATCATCACCACCACCGAACCGGCCACCGCCCAACGCAAGGCGCGAGGAGGGGAGGCCTGAGGAGTATTAGGCTTTGACATGAATGCCCTTATTGGCTGGAAACGGAAGACGATTGTGCGGAGGGCTTCGGCGCGGGAGCCGGGTAAAAGAACATCACCAGCGCCACCAGCAGATAAAGCAGATACGCACCGAGGGTGCTGACGGTCGGCGCATCCTGATAACCGAACATGCCGGCCAGCACCGACCCCAACGGGCCATCCATCGGCAGCGTCGCGCTGAAGTCGAACAGCACGGTTTGCAGGTGATTCCACAACCCGGCTTCATGCAACGCCTGCACCGAGTTGGCGAGAATCCCGGCGGCCACCACCAGAATGAACAGGCCGGTCCACTTGAAGAACGCCGAAAGATTGAGGCGCATGCTGCCGCTGTAGATCAGGAAACCGACGATGATCGCCAGAATCAGCCCGAGCAGGGCACCGATCGGCGCGCCGGGGCCTTCACTTTGCTGGAATACCGCGAGCAGGAAGAACACCGTTTCCAGGCCTTCGCGAGCGACCGCGAAGAACACCATGGCGATCAGTGCAATCACCTGATGTTTGGAGGAAGTCAGCGCGTGATCCAGCGAGGCTTGCAGCGAATGCTTGATCGAACGCGCCACTTTGCGCATCCAGAACACCATGGAGCTGAGAATGCCTACGGCCACCAGCCCGACCACGCCTTCGAACAGCTCCTGCTGCTTTTGCGGGAATTCAGCGCTGACCAGCTCCAGACCACCGCCGACCAGCAGGGCGAGGGCGGCGGCGAGAAATACGCCGATCCACACGGCAGGCATCCATTGACCACGGCCAGTCTGTTGCAGGTAGCTGGCGATAATGCCAACGATCAGCGCGGCTTCAATGCCTTCGCGCAGCATGATCAGGAAGGGAACGAGCATTCGGTGTCCAGTAAGTCATTCGAAGAGGTTACAAGTTGTAACATAATGACAAGCATTCTCACATGACAATGATTGGCATAAACCTGAACACAAGCTGAACAAAGTAAAGAACAACCATTCTCATGCGGGTGACACCGGAACCCTGTAGGAGCTGCCGAAGGCTGCGATCTTTTGATTTATAGAATCAAGATCAAAAGATCGCAGCCTTCGGCAGCTCCTACATGGGTATTTGTGTTAGCTGCGGTAAGATGCCCACCACTCAAAAACAACAAGGTTCACCGCGCTCCATGTCGGAAAAAGACACCATCGCCGTGCAACTGGTGCGTGAAGCGCTGCTGCAAAGTTGTGCCCCGGGCGCAGCCACCGAAGAGGTGTTGAACAAGGTCGGGATTGCTCCGCTGCTGCTGCAATCCGAACACGGCCGGGTGCCGGCCTCGCAGTACGCGAAACTCTGGCGGCTTCTGGCACGCCGTGGCGATGACGAGTTCTTTGGCATGGACCCGCGCAAGCTCAAGTCTGGCAGCCTCGAATTCCTCTGCCGCAGCACCATGGCGCAATCGACGCTGGCGGCGGGTTTGAATACGGGCCTGAGCTTTCTGTCACTGATGCTCGAACGCCTGCCCGCACAACTGGTGCACCAGCAAAGTCTGGCGGAAATCGTTTTGCTCGAGGACGATCCCGAGCCACGCCGCGCTTTCACCTATTTCACCTACTGGATGATCGTCCACGGCGTGGCCTGTTGGCTGGCGGGGCGGCGGATTCCGATTCTGGCGATCGAACTGCGCTGTGCGGCGCCGGAGTTCACCGATGACTATCGAGTGATGTTCTCGGAAAACCTGCGTTTCGAGCGTCCACGCACACGGATGATCTTCTCTGCCGATTGTCTCGATCTACCGATCAAGCGCACCGCCGAAGAACTGAAACGCTTTCTCGCCCACGCCCCGGCCAACATTCTGGTCAAGTATCGCGACCCGGAAAGCCTTGCCAGTCGGATCAAGCACGATCTGCGGGAGTTGCCGGCCGAGCAGTGGCCGGAAACCGAGGCCTTGGCCCAACAGTTGTGCATGTCGGCTTCGACGTTGCGCCGGCGTTTGGCCGAGGAAGGGCAGACCTACCAAGGGCTCAAGGACAGTGTGCGCAAAGAGCTGGCGATTATCTGGCTAGCGGAGCCGTCGATCAGTTTTGTCGAGATTGCCAGCCGCTTGGGATTTGCCGATGCGAGTTCGTTCTACAAGGCGTTTCGCAAATGGTCGGGGTCGAATCCGGGCCACTATCGCCAGCTGATCCTGAATGAGGTTGTCTGACCCAACACATTCCGCCGCTTGATCGTTCCCACGCTCCGCGTGGGAATGCCTCAAGGGACGCTCCGCGTTCCAGCTCTGGAGCGGACGCAGAGCGTCCGAGGCTGCATTCCCACGCAGAGCGTGGGAACGATCAGTGTGGTAGCGGTCTTGGCCAAACCAGTCAGCCACATTGATGGCTTTGACCATTGCCCCAGCCCCCGCACAGCGCGACTATCCCCCTGTTGTTTACGGTTCCCAGCCTAATAAAAAACAGAGGGATTCTGGCAATGCGCGATTACTTGTCTGCCACTGAACAGTTCAACTATCAGCACACCGTGGATGCCGCGCTCAGCGGTACGCTTGCGGCGCTCAACGCCTGCGTCGAATGTTGCGACCGTCGTGCCTTGCCCGGGCGCATTGCGCTGTTCTGGGAAGGCCGCGACGGCGCCAGTGCGACGTACACCTTCAGCGACCTGCAGGACAAAGCCGCGCGTTTCGCCAACTTCCTCCTCGCCCAAGGTGTGCAGAAGGGCGACAAGGTCGCCGGCCTGCTGCCGCGCAACATCGAATTGCTCATCACCGTGCTCGCCACCTGGCGCATCGGCGCGGTGTATCAACCGCTGTTCACCGCGTTCGGCCCCAAAGCCCTCGAACATCGCCTGAACAGCTCCGGCGCCAAAGTCGTGGTCACCGATGCGGTCAACCGGCCGAAACTCGCCGAAGTCGCTGACTGCCCGACCCTCGTGACCGTTGGCGGCGCCAAAGGCCAGGGCATCGTCCGTGGCGACTTCAGCTTCTGGGCCGAGCTGGCCAATTATGCCAATGTCTGCGAACCGGTCCTGTTGACCGGCGAAGACCCGTTCCTGCTGATGTTCACCTCCGGCACCACCGGCCCTTCGAAAGCGCTGTCGGTACCGCTCAAAGCCATCGTCGCGTTCCAGAGTTACACCCGCGATGCGGTAGACCTGCGTCCCGAAGACGCCTTCTGGAACGTCGCCGATCCGGGTTGGGCCTACGGCATCTATTTCGGCGTCACCGGGCCATTGTCGATGGGCCATCCGATCACTTTCTACGATGGGCCGTTCACCCTCGAAAGCACTTGCCGGGTGATCAATAAGTACGGCATCACCAACCTCACCGGTTCGCCCACCGCTTATCGCTTGCTGATCGCCGGTGGCGACGAATTCGCCAAGTCGATCAAGGGCAAGTTGCGCATCGTCAGCAGCGCCGGCGAACCGCTGAACCCGGAAGTCATCCGCTGGTTCGCCGACAACCTCGGCGTGGTCATCCACGACCATTACGGCCAGACCGAACTGGGCATGGTCCTGTGCAACCACCACGGCCTTGATCACGCGGTGCACGTTGGAGCCGCCGGTTTCGCCTCGCCGGGCCATCGCATCGTGGTGCTCGACGATCAGTACAACGAACTCGGCGTCGGCCAGCCGGGCATTCTCGCCATCGACCGTCCGCAATCGCCGATGTGCTGGTTCGGCGGTTACGAAGGCGCGCCGACCAAGGCGTTCGTCGGCGATTACTACCTCAGCGGCGACACCGTGGAATGGAACCCGGACGGCAGCATCAGTTTTGTCGGCCGCAGCGATGACGTAATCACCACATCGGGCTACCGCGTAGGCCCGTTCGATGTCGAAAGTGCGCTGATTGAGCACCCGGCGGTGGTCGAAGCGGCCGTCGTCGGCAAGCCGGACCCGGAGCGCACCGAACTGGTCAAAGCCTTCGTCGTGCTGAGTGCGCAATACCGTGCCGCGCCGGAGCTGGCCGAAGAATTGCGCCAACACGTACGCAAACGTCTGGCCGCGCACTCATACCCACGTGAAATCGAATTTGTCAGCGAATTGCCCAAGACCCCAAGTGGCAAATTGCAGCGCTTTATCTTGCGCAACCAGGAAATCGCCAAGGCTCAAGAGGCCGCGGCGCATAACGTTTCAGCTTGAATCAGGAAATACAGTCATGCAGATCGAGAACAAGGTTTTTATCGTCACCGGCGGCGCCTCTGGCCTGGGTGCTGCCACCGCTGAATTGCTGGTCAGTGCCGGCGCCAAAGTGATGCTGGTGGACATGAATGCCGAAGCTGTCGCCGCACAGGCTCAGCGTTTGGGCGCGCAAAGCGTGGTTGCCGATATCAGCAACGAAGCCGCCGCTGAAGCTGCCGTGCAGGCCACCGTCAAAGCCTTTGGCAGCCTCAACGGTCTGGTCAACTGCGCCGGTATCGTCCGTGGCGAGAAGATCCTCGGCAAGAACGGCCCACATGCACTGAGCAGTTTCGCCCAAGTGATCAACGTCAACCTGATCGGCAGCTTCAATATGTTGCGCCAGGCCGCTGCGGCCATCGCCGAAGCCGAGGCCAATGCCGACGGCGAACGCGGCGTGATCATCAACACCGCCTCGGTCGCAGCGTTCGACGGCCAGATCGGCCAAGCGGCGTACTCAGCCTCCAAAGGCGCGATCGCCAGCCTGACCCTGCCGGCCGCCCGTGAGCTGGCACGCTTTGGCATCCGCGTGATGACCATCGCCCCGGGC
>NZ_JBQYFW010000044.1:0-44974 GCF_056313565.1 Pseudomonas sp. 3B-A001-10F | reverse complement strand
CAAGGTCAGGAGCAAGTCCTGCCTTCAGGAGCGATCGGTCTCCCCCAGAAACACATCTTCGTATGTCCGCACCAGCGAGCTTAGATCTCAATTGACTGGTGTGAGGGCAACATACAAGGAGCTGCCGAAGGCTGCGATCTTTTGATTTTGCATTTAAAAGCGAAGATCAAAAGATCGCAGCCTTCGGCAGCTCCTACAGTGGGGGTTAATTTAACGCACGGATTGGATGACCAGCCGACCAAGCCTGAATATCCTCGATCATCTGCGAAAAGAACTGCTCATAGTTCTGCCGGCTGACATACCCGACATGCGGCGTCGCCAAGACATTGTCCAGCGTTCGAAACGGGTGCATCGCGGGCAGCGGTTCCTGTTCGAACACGTCCAGCGCCGCCCCGGCGATCTGCTGTTTCTGCAACGCCTTGATCAGCGCTGCCTCATCGACAATCGGCCCGCGGGCGGTGTTGACCAGCAGGGCCGTCGGCTTCATCCAGCCCAGTGCCTGTGCATCGACCAGCCCGCGACTGCGCTCGCTGAGCACCAGATGCACCGACAACACATCGGACTGTTCGAACAGTTCCTGCTTGCTCACGTACATCACGCCAGCCTGTTCAGCGCGTTCGGCGGTGAGGTTTTCGCTCCAGGCAATCACCCGCATGCCGAACACCTGACCAAACTGCGCCACGCGTTGGCCGATGCTGCCCAGACCGAGAATGCCGAGGGTCTTGCCGTGCAGGTCACCGCCCAGCCCTTGCTGCCAGTGACCGTCGCGCAGGGCATTGGCTTCGTTCACCAGATTGCGCGTGGCCGCCATGATCAGCGCCCAGGTCAATTCCGGCGCGGCATGCTTGTAACTGTCGGTGCCGCAAACCTTGATCCCCAGCCTGGCGGCCGCTTGCATATCCAGCGCTGCGTTGCGCATGCCGCCGGTGACCAGCAACTTCAGATGAGGCAAACGCTTGAGCAAATCCTCATCGAAGCGCGTGCGCTCGCGCATCACGCAGATCACCTGGTAGCGGCCCAGTCGCTCGGCCAGTGTGGCATTGTCCGCCGGGTAATCGTGTTCGAACGTCACTTCACCGAGGCCATCGAGCACCGACCAGTCGACCACGTCGCGGGCTACGTCCTGCCAGTCATCGATCACTGCAATCTGCACCGCCATCAGCCTTACCTCATCAACGAACGGGATTGGTTGTATTCAGCCAGCCGAGCAAGGCCTTGTGGAACTGCGCCGGCTCTTCCATTTGCGGCGCGTGGCCCATGCCGGGAAATTCCACCAGCGTCGACTGCGGGATTAGCTTGGCCACTTGTTTGCCGAGCACGTCGTAATGGCCGATTTTCGCTTTCACCTCAGGCGGCGCGAGATCCTTGCCGATGGCCGTGGTGTCGGAGGTGCCGATCAGCAGCAGGGTCGGCATCTTCAGGTCCTTGAACTCGTAATACACCGGCTGGGTGAAAATCATGTCGTAGATCAGCGCTGAGTTCCATGCGACCTGAGTCTTGCCCGGGCCTTTGCTCAGCCCGGCGAGCATGTCCACCCAACGGTCGAATTCCGGTTTCCAGCGGCCGTCGTAGTAAGTGGTGCGTTCGTAATCACGGATGCCTTGGGCGCTGACTTTCAGCTCACGCTGATACCACTGATCCACGGTGCGATACGGCACGCCGAGGGCTTTCCAGTCTTCCAGGCCGATCGGGTTGACCAGCGCCAGTTGCTCGACCTGCTCGGGGAACAGCAAGGCATAACGCGTGGCGAGCATGCCGCCGGTGGAATGACCGAGCAGCGTGGCTTTTTGAATGCCCAGCGCTTTGAGCAACTGCTGAGTGTTGGTCGCCAGTTGCTGAAAGCTGTATTGATAGTTGTCGGGTTTACTGGAGGTGCAGAAGCCGATCTGGTCCGGTGCGATCACCCGGTAACCGGATTCGCTCAAGGCCTTGATCGAACTGTCCCAGGTGGCTGCGCAAAAATTCTTGCCGTGCATCAGCACCACAGTGCGGCCGTTGGCCTTGCCGTGAGCGGCGACGTCCATGTAACCCATCTGCAGGGATTTGCCCTGGGACTGAAAGGCAAAGTGTTTAAGGGTGTAGGGATAATCGAAGCCTTGCAGTTCCGGGCCATAGGCCGGGCCTTCCGGCGTCGCTTCGCTTGGCGTCGCAGCCTGCGCCGACAGGGGCAGGGCGGCGCAAAGAAACAGGCTAGGCAGCCAACGGGAAAACATGACAGACATAAGGTCAAACTCCGTTTGAAATCGGCCGATGCTGGAACGAGCGGATTACGCCGACGTTAAACACAGGCAATGCCCGCGCCTGAACGTTCAACCCAGCCACCCCAGCGTCAGCAGGGTCAGCACGCCGTAACGTACACCTTTGGACAGGGTGACGATCAACAGAAAGCGCCCTAGCGGTTCGCGCATCACGCCGGCAATCAACGTCAGTGGGTCGCCAATGATCGGCAACCAGCTCAGCAGCAACGACCAGTGACCGTAGCGCTCATAGTGTTTGCGCGCCCTCGCCATGTGCGCGGCGCTGACCGGAAACCAGCGCCGATCCTGAAAACGCTCGATCCCGCGCCCCAGCCACCAGTTGACCAGCGAGCCGAGTACGTTGCCCAGGGTCGCCACCGCCAGCAGCCCCCACAGCCAGTAACGCTCGCTGACGATCAGGCCGACCAGTAACGCCTCGGATTGCAGCGGCAACAAGGTCGCCGCGCCGAAAGCGGCGAGAAACAGGCCGCCGTACGCTGCGGTGATCAATGGGCCGGGTAATCCGCCACGACCACGTCAGCCCCGTCTTTCTTCAGGCCGATAACCTGATAAGCATCACTCATGCCGTCCATTTCCATGCCCGGCGAGCCCATTGGCATGCCCGGTGCGGCGACGCCGAGCAGATCGTCACGCTTGCTCAGGGCCAGAACCTGTTCCGCGGGCACATGGCCTTCGACGAATTTGCCGCTGATGATCGCGGTGTGGCACGAGGCCAGACGCGGCGGTACGCCATGTTGCTGCTTGAAGCTGCTCATGTCGCTTTCGACGTGATCTTCGACTTTGAAGCCATTGGCTTCGAGGTGGCTGATCCATTTTTTGCAGCAGCCGCAATTGGCATCGCGATGGACTTCGATCGGAATCAGGTCGGCGGCCTGGGCCATTGCGGAGATGAACAGGGCGCTCAGGGCGAGCAGACGCAGGTGGGTTCGCATAACGGATTCTCGGCTCGGGTGACAATCGGAAAGCACGCATTTTGACCGGTTTTTGCCGCCGGGCATCAACGCAATGTTTCCAGTTGTTGCAAAGCGCAGCACCAACCTGTGAGAGCGAGCCTGCTCGCGCATGCGGTAGTTCAAACACTGAAGCGGGGACTGAAAGATCGCTTTCGCGAGCAGGCTCGCTCCCACAAGGGTTATCTGTTGAGCAGAAAACCCTTGTGGTACGCAGGGATCAGCGCACTTTGAAACGCCCCATGATCGCGCTCACCCGGCTGTTGGCTTCGAGCAACTGGTGAGTATTGAGTTCGCTGGCTTTGCCACTCTGCACCAGCTCATCGACCATGTGGCGGATCTGCACCATGCTGCGGTTGATCTCTTCGGTCACGGCGCTTTGCTGCTCGGCGGCAGTGGCGATCTGGGTGCTGAGGCTGTTGATGTGGCTGACCGAACCGGCCATTTCGTCCAGACCGGAGTTGACCCGTGCGGTCGCGTCGGCGGCGGACTGGCAACTGGCCTGGGTGTTTTCCATGGCGCTGACCGATGAGCTCACGCCCTGAGTCAGACGCGTCAACATCTCGTTGATTTCCGAGGTGCTGGCCTGGGTGCGCGCGGCGAGGGCACGCACTTCATCGGCAACCACGGCAAAACCACGGCCCTGTTCACCGGCGCGTGCTGCTTCGATGGCCGCGTTGAGCGCCAACAGGTTGGTCTGCCCGGCAATCGCGCCGATCACCCCGAGAATTTCGGTGATGCGCTGGGCGTCCTGCTGCATGTTTTCAACTTTGTGTGTAGCGCTGGCCACTTCATCGATCAACGCGACCACGCTGTTGGTCGCTTCGCCCACCACCACCCGCGAACGGTCGGCATTTTCATTGGCGCGCTGGGTAAACGCGGCGGTTTCGGCGGCGTTCTGCGCAACGCTTTCTGCCGTCGAACTCATTTCGGTGATGGCGGTAACGGTCTGATCGGTTTCCGAAGCATGGCGCAACAGAATCTGGCTGGTCTGCGCCGAGGTGCGTTGCAGGTTATCCAGGCTGGAGGCCATGGCGCCGGTGGCCTGGGTGACTTCGCCGATCATGTTTTGCAAGTAGGCAATAAAGGTGTTGACCGAATGACCGATGGCGCCGAGTTCATCTTCGGCGCGAATGGTGATGCGCCGGGTCAGGTCGGCATCGCCGCTGGACAGCAAATCGATGTTGGCTTTCAAGGCTTTCATGCGTTGCACCAACTGGCGAATCGCGTAGACCTGCAACAGCACCAGCAGGATCACCAGCGGAATCTGCAACAGGCTCAAGGTGCTGAGGACGTCATCACGCTGGGCGGTGAGCATTTTCGTCGGCAGCGCCGTGGCGAGGAACCACGGCGTGCCTTCGATAGGACGCATGAAGAAAGTGCTGGCTTCACCGTTGTTATCGAATTCGATGCGCTGCGCCTGATCGCGGTTCTGCAACCCGGCTTTGACCTGGCTGGCGAAGGTCGACGTACCGGCCAGTTCGCTGATGTTCTTCAGCACGATCGGGCCACTGATGCGCGAGCTGTTACTGATGACCTTGCCGTCGGCTTCAACGATCAGCATCTCGGCGTTGAGGTCTTTTTCCTTGCGCGCCACCAGGTCGTTGAAGAAGCCAAGGGTGACGTCAATGGTCGACACGCCCCACGCATTGCCGTTTTTCTGGATGGCCATGGCGCAGTTGGTGCGCGGCTCGGCGCTGGCGTCATCTTTATAGGCCGCCGCCCAGGCGCATTGACCGCGCGGTGTGGCCATGCCGCCCTTGTACCAGCTCTGGTCGTAGTAGTTGGGCGCCGCGTCGCTGTTCCAGAAGGTGTTGACGGCGAGTTTGCCCGAAGCGTCGCGGTGCCAGAACGTACTGAATTTGTTGCGCCCGGCTTCACGTTGCCCCGGCAAAGGCCAGATCCCGCCGCCGAATACTTTCAGCTCGCCGTATTGATCGACCAGACCTGGCAGCACCGTGTCGATGGCAGCGCTGTCGAGCAGCGGGATGGTCTGGGTGATGCTGCGCTGTTGCGCCTGCACTTTGTTCAGCTCGCCCTGAATCTGCTCGGCGACTTCGGCGATGCGGTTGAGGACGACTTGTTCTTCGGTGTGACGCAGCTTGGGGGCGACCAGTTGGCTGATGCCGACCACGGTCAACACCGACAACAACAGGATGAACAGAACCAGAAACAGCGTGTAGCGAGCCTGAATAGTGCGGAATGCGGGCATGGAGTCCGGTCCTTGAGCAGCGTTTCTTATTAGGGGCAGGGATAAAACAGTGCGGGTATCTCCAGCGTATCGTCGTGGTGCCCGGAAGCTTTAGGTACTCGCGTCCTAAAAAGCAGCAATACCGATGACCGGCCGGTATCGAGATCGATACACAGGTGTTGATCAGCGCGCGTCGATAAGCAAAAAAGTGATTTTCGTTACCTTGTCATGACAACTTTGGATCAGTGAACGCGGGCCATTGGGCTTTTGTATCGAGAATGTACAAGAATTGTAAAAAAGTGCAGAAATAGGTTGGTGCCATCAATTCGCCCGCCGATACTCGCGGCCATTATTGCCGTTCAACACGGATATTTTTTTGTTCATTTCACAGGGAGTCTTCTCATGACGATCGGTATTGTCGGCGGCTGGGAGAGCAAAGCAGGCGTTATGGTTCGTAACACCGGCGCGAAAAAACAAGTGGCCCAGAGCATCAAAGTGCAGCAGATGCTGACCAAGGTCGGTACCAATCCCACCGCGCTGAATACCGCTGAAATGGACAAGCAGGGCCTGCGCAAGGCCATCAAGGGCTTTGATCCTGCAAATGTTTCAGTAAAACAATTGGGAAATCTGAGCGAGATGCTGCGCAGCCGTGGCCTGATCTCCGAGATCACGTCGTTTACCTTGAAGAACGCCGGTGACAAGTTCGACCGTTTTGGCGTGACCAAAGATATCGATGCCAAATTCAACGCCCTGGAGTATTTCGCGACCCAGCTCGACGCCATTCAGAACAATGGCCTCAATGGCAACGCTTACGGCCAGAGTCTGATTCCCGAGTTCAAGAAAGCGATCTATGTCCTGCAGAACCTCAAGACCTACGGTGAAGGCAACGCCGCGAAACCGGTCGATGAAGGTGTCAAAGCCAAAGCATGAGGCTGACCGTTTAGCCCGCTCAACGCTTGAACGGGCTGGTTGATGTGCAAGAACCCGGCAACGCCTCGCTTCAGCGTGCCGCGACGCGTTGTTGAGCCTGATCATGCAGTCGTTGCAGGTGTGGGCAGCGCAGCTCCAGCGATCGCGCGCGATAGCCCCGATGAAACAACGCCAACCATCCAGCGCCCCGTTCATTCGGGGCAATCCCGGTGAAGACGAAGCCCATTGCCGACAGGCTATCCACGGCATTGGCGAAGCCTGTTGCCAGTCTTAGCCTGATCGAGATCAACCAGTGTTCGGGCAGTCGTCGTAGCTGTTGAAGCAAGCCGGCGTCGAGTTTTTTCAGCACCACGTCATAACGCCCTGAGTATTGTTCAACCTGCATCGGCTCTCCCACCCAACGCGCTTCTTTGTCTTGTGTTCCGTATACGCCGCACAAATGCGCCATGAAATCGTGACAGCTTTGCGGCCAGGACAATGCCGGGAGCGGGCGGCGATAGCCTTCGACGGGGGTGTAGCCGATGACGATGGACTCCGGCAGTGGCTCGCCAAACGGTGAGGGGACGTAGTCGAGCAACAACCCGGTGCTGCAAAAACCGAGTCGGTCAGCCATGCGTTGGGTGTAGAGATGCTGCGTCACCTGTTTGATGGTCACGCCGTGGCAACCGAGTGCCTGGGCATGGATCAACAGCCGCATGCCCAACTGCGTCGCGATGTTCTGCCCGCGTGTTGACGGATGGACCACGCTCAACGCCAGTTCCGCCGTAGACGATCCCGCGTTTCTGCACAACGTGGCGTGGCCGAGGATTTTTTTCCCGGATTCCGCCACCAGCGAATGCCAGCGACCCTCGCCATGGTTCTGATTGATCATCAACGGCAAATACACGTGCGGCTGCACGTAGTGGTCACCATAGATTTCCCGAAACAGATGGCTGATGGCCCTGGCGTCGGAACGGCGATAACTGCGCAGCGTCAAGTTGTCCATGGACGTTGCTCCGGTCCGGGCGTGGCGTAGACACGCAGATCGACGACGCGTTGGCGCTTGCCGGAACGCGGATGGCGAGCGAGTTCATCGGGTGTGCAATGGGTAATCTGCAACTCGATCAAGCGCTCAGCGCAGAGTTGCTTGATCAGCGGGTATTGCTCGATCAGTGCGCGCTGCAAGGTCGTGTTGGCGTCAGCGGTCTCGGCCTTAAGCGCGTTGGGGAGCCATTTCAGGCACACGATATCGATGTTGGCCGATTGGCTGATGACCAGTTGCCAGTCGTCGCTGGCGGTGATGCGTGCGACGATTGCGGCAATGTCTTCGATCAACAGAGTCAGGCTGCTCACGCGCACCCGCTGACTGCTGGCGCTGCGGCCCATCAAGGCGAACTTGCGCATCGACGCGGTAGCCGGCTCTCGCCAGCAAGCGAGATCACCCACGGGGTAGCGGATCAGCGGCATCAGTCGGCGGGTGAGGTTGGTGATCAACAGTCGTCCGGTTCGGTCGCATTCTTCGATCACTTCACCGGTGTGTTCATCGACGATTTCCAGCACGCTGTGGCTGGCCAGCATCCGGTGCTCGCCGAGTGCGCAATCGCGGCTTGCGGCGCCGATGAAACCGGCATCGACACTGGCGTAACCGATCGAGGCAATCCGCGCGTTGGGAAACACCCGGTGCAACACCTGCAATTGTCCGGTGAACAGGCTTTCTCCGCCGTAAAGGATTGTCTCGACTTCACCCAGGGTTAGCGCCTGACGCTCCAGCACGGCGGCGAAGGCCAGCAATTGCGCGGGCACGCCGGCCAGCACATTGATCCGGTGTTGGCGGATCGAGTCGGCCAGCACCGCAGGGTCGACGTCGCCGGTAAACGGGTATTCGGTAACACCCGCCGGTTCGTGCGCCAGGGCGTCGTGGATAAAAATGAAACTGGCATACAGGTCGCCGACGAAAAACAGGTTCGCCACCCGGTCGCCGGGATTGAGTTGACCGGCGAGATGGCTGCCGAAGTCCCGCACAAGTGTCTGCCATTCTTCGCGGGTAAATACTGAAAGTTTACCGGCGCTGGTTGTTCCACCGGTCTTGAATACCAGGGCGCGTTCGACCGTTGAGGTCAGTACCGGCCATTGTTTCAGATGCTCGCTACTTGCCCAGTATTGTTGAGGATCGATTACCGGAAGTTCATCCAGGGTATTTGTCTGCCGCGCGACGTTTTGCAAGTGTCTGGCGTAATACGCTGAATGTTCGCGGGCAAAAGCGAACAACTTGCCAAGTTCTGTTGTTGTATTCATGTTGTTCTCGTTAATTGTTTTGGCCGTGGCTGACGATCGCTGTTAACGGCGCGAGTCGATTACGGGCGGAATCTTTCCGCTGTGTTTGTTTCTGTCGAAATGTTGCGGCTCGCAGGTTTGCGCCTGCACGGTGAGAAGCCCGGTGCGCACGAGTGTCGCCAGCGTCGCGTAGCCCTCGAGTCGGCAGAGAATGTCTGCGGGTTCGCCAGGGCTGTGAATCAGCAGGCGCTCGAGGCCATCGGGGGCGTGATCGAGGTGTAACTGAAATGGCGTTTGCAGGTGCCGGGCGAGTTCGTTCAGACAGATGAAATCGCTGCCGATGCGCAGCAGTCGGCCGTGTCGTTGCAGCAATTCGAAACGTGGCGAACTCAGCGCGCACGGGCAGTCGCCGGGCAGCCAGCGGCCGGTGTCGCCGACTTCATAGCGCTGCACCTGTTGGCCTTCACGTGCTTTGGAGGTGAACAGCAAACGGCCGACTTCAGCGCCAACGACCGGCTTGTCCTGCTCCAGTGCGACGATTTCCAGATGCTGGATAGCGTCCATCAAATGGAACACACCGTCGCCAGTGGCGGCGCAGGCATGCCCGAATGGCCCCGCATCGACACTGCCGTACACCGCCGAACGGATACTGGCGACGCCGCAGCGATGCAGTAATTCGCGGCACTGATCGCTGATGTGCTCTCCGCCGAGGAAAACCTTTTCAATCACCCCATAACGACTCAGACGCGGCCCCTCGTTGAGGAACAGTCGATGCAGGGTGCTGGGCATGCCGATCAGCACGGTCACGCGCTGCTCGATGATCACTTGCGCAATATCGCGGTAATCATCGTCGGCCGGTGCGCCCATGGGCAGGTGCGTCGCACCGAGCAATTCCAGGACTTTGGCAAAACTGAAGAAGCCGCCGTACAAGCCGCCACTGAAGAACAGGTTCATCACCTTGTCGCGCCGCGGATCAAGGCCCGCCGCGAACAACCCATCGGCCGTCGCGCGCATTTGCCGTTGAAAATCGCGGTAACTGAAGCCCGACAGCGCCGGTGTGCCGCTGCTGCCGCCGGAGCGGAAAAACAGCTGCGCCGCCGCTGTCGTCGGTCGCGCGATAAACGCTGCTTTGTCGGTGATCGGCAGACCTGTCAGTGTCAGTGCGCAAGGTGGCTGGTCGAGGTTCATGTGGGTGGGCAACTGCGTTGGCGCGAGGCTGACCGACACGCGGCGGCTCAGGCGTTGCAGTGCGTAAACGCCGTCGTGGGGCTCGCCGTCGTAGCCGTCGTGGATCGCGTTGATCGGCGTAATTCGGCTGACGCCCGCTGCAATCAATGTGCGTGCGAGCTCATTGATCTGCGCCTCACCGCAGACCAGCGCGCAACTCTGTAACACGTTGCGCCAAGGCAGCAGTGTTTGCGTCAGTCGCGCCCGTGGCAGTGGTTTGAGCAGCAACGTGCGAAACAGCGGCGAAGGCGCCAGCGACTGATCATGGCTCCAGATCACCCGCCAGCCCGGCGCGCGCCAGACCTGCCCGGTGTTACCGGAAAAGCTCTGGCCCAGACGCGCCATCAGGGTGTGGCTGGTGATCTCGCTGGCTTCCTGAACCGTCGGAGTCAGCGCCGGCCATTGCCCGACGCGACGCTCGAATGCCTCGGCCAGTGCGCTGCCGATGCCTTGCACAACGGCGGGATCGTCGCTGTCGACCAGCAACCATTGCGGGCTGGAGCAAGCTTGTTGGTCCAGTCGGCAGACCTCATCGACAATCGCGTCCAGTGCTGGCGGCGAGGCCGCGTCTGACGTCAGGTAGGCGAAACTGATGCGGTGCCCCCAGTCGATCCAACGGCATCCGGGTGGCAACTGTTGGCGGATGGCTTGCAGCGCGGTTTCGCCTCCCCACGCCGATACGCCATTGGCCATTTTGCACAAGCGGCCGATCTGCTCCGTCGCTACGGGTAACACCGCGACGTAATAGCGGAGTTGACCGCTGGGGTCGCATTGCACCAATGCGTGCAGCAGGCGTGCGGTCAGGCCTTGGTCGCTGCGGCTAGGGCGTAGCCAGTTGAGGTTACCGGCCAACAGGCTTTCGAGCATGGCGCAGCAGGCCAGCAGTGGTGCGTTGGCCGGGGTGACGTGAACCACCAGGCCCAAAGGGCTCCAGCGCTCAAAGCGCGATTGCTGATAATCAACACGCCGCAGTGAATCGGCCTGATCACCCAGTTCGCGTTCAAGTTTGGTTTGCAGGGCGTGAGGCTGACAGAAGTCAATCAGCGCCAGGCGTTGTTCCTCATCCAGCGGCAGTTCGGCGCTGTGCAGATGCTGCGCAAAGTTGCCCGCGGCGGTCAGAACGACGGCGCTATCCAGCGGTGTGCTGAGGTGGTGCGGCAAGGTCTGATGCAGTTGCGCCAGTGCGTTGACGAGGTCGATTTCGGCGCAAAGCTCTCCGTTGAGCAGGTACATGTCAGTGCCTCCCCAATAATTCGGAGGCGGCCATCGCGCAGCTCCTGCCGGCGGTGGTGCCTGCACGGCCATGCAGTTCGAACCAGTCGCTGGCGAGGCCGCAGCCGCAACTTGAGCCCGGGTGCAGCGTCGCCAGATCGCTCATCACCACCGCATGCGCCGGGCTGGACGAAATGTAGGGCGAGACGAATCCCAGCAAGCCTTGCTGGCCGTAGGGCTGGATGGAAAAATCCTGCGGATTGCGCACGTACGCCTTGGCGTAAACCGGCACATGAAAATGATGCCGGTCACATTCGATGTACGGCACCGCGTGCTCGACTGCACCGTAACCGTCGCGGCACCGTGCGGTTTCGATGCCCAGTTGCCGGGCGATGCGTCCATACAATTGCTGTTTGGGAATTTCCTCGCTGGCCCGGGTTTTCCAGCCACCGCCAAAAAATGCCAGCGAACCTGCCGGCAGTTTCAGCTCAGGCACGCCGGTGGCCTGCATGTGTTGCAGGGTCTGCCAAAGGAACGCCGGGAAACCGAAAATGCGCACGGGCAGGCCTTCTTCGGCGAACGATTGCAGGGCCGTGATGACGCCGAACACATCGAATTGATGGCCGTCGCCGTTACTGCGTAACGCGTAGGCGACGCGGTTGACGGGAGCAAAGCGGCACAGGAACTGATCGGTATACGACGTTCCCAAGGTGATCGCACCTTGCGGTTCGTAGCTCAGCAGCAGGTAATTGCAAGGCGTATCTGGTGAGTGCCAGCCGTAATGGCTGAAGATCCGCTCGACCATGAACTGAGCGCCCGCGAGGCTGCGCGGGTCATAGCGCATACGGCTTTTCTGGCCGCTGGTGCCGGACGATGTCAGTTCCAGGGCGCGCGCTCCGGTCGGACTGAGCAGCAATTGCTGTTTGAAGAAGTTCGCCAGAATCGGCGGCAGACGGGCCCAGTCATCAAGACTGTCCAGGTCCTGTTCGTCGAGGCCGTTGGCGTTCAGCCAATGGGCGTAGCCGGGGGTGTGCCGGCAATGAAACCGACTGATCTCGGTCATGGCCTGATCGAACAGGCCCACCGGCACGGAATCCGGGCAATAGGGGTGTGGCAACGCGCAAAGCGCATCGCTGGCGGGGAAGTGATGCATTCAATATTCCTTTACTGAGCAGAGGCGGAGTCGGGAGGGGTGCGTTGCAACAAACCCTGCAACAGAGGGAGACACATCAAGCCGCTGAAAGCGGCGCAAAGCGCGAAAAGCTCGAGCCTTGCGCCACCGCCGATGGCAGCAATCAGCAAGCCGCCGAGGCCCATCACGGCAATCGAAATCATCCCGATCAGTGCCGATACCAGACCTTTACTGTCATCACTGGCAAACAGCGCCAATCGATACAGCGCGGCATTGCTCATGCCCAATCCGACTGCGTACAACGCCAGACTGGCGACCACCGGCCCGAGTCCGGCGCCAGCCAGTGCGCAGACGATCAGGGCCAGAAGCCCCAGGCAAAACGGCCAGAGCGCCAAGCGGATCAGTTGCGGCAAGGCGTGCGTGATCAGCAACCGGTCAAGGATCAGATTGCCGACAATCACCGCAGAGAAAATCGGGATTTGCCAGACGCCGTATTCAAGCGGCGTCAGCCCGAGCAACTCGATCAGCAGCAACGGCGCCAGGCCGATCCAGGCGATCAGCGGCAGGCTCATCAGCCCCAGCGCCAGGCTGGCGGCGAGGAATCGGCAATTACCCAACAGGGCGCGGTAACGTCGGCAGGTTTGCTCCCAGGAAAAGCGCACGGCAGGTTGCATCTGTCCGTCTCGACGGGCGACGCCAACCGTTTCCGGCATCCATGCGAATAGCCCCAGCCAGACCATAGACGCGGCAAGGCCCAGGCCCAGAAACACTTCGCGCCACGACAGCCATTGCAACAGCAGAATGCCCATCAGCGGCCCCATCAAGGGGGAAAGCAGGGCGATATTGCCGAGCAGCGCCATCAAACGCACCGCATCGGCTTCACAGAACACTTCCTGGAGGGCCGGATAACTGACCGCCACAACAAAACCCAGGCCCATGCCCTGCAGCAGTCGCAGTAGATTGAAGGCTTCAATGCTTTCGGTGCTGTAGGCCCCCGCGCAGGCGGCCGCAAATAACGCGCAGCCGATCAACAATACCCGCCTTCGACCCCATTGATCGGACAGCGGGCCAATCAGCCATTGCAGGCAGACACCGCCAAGCAGATAAAGATTGAAAGCGTTCGGTACGTGCCGCACATCGGCATCAAGTTCGGTGGTAACGCTTAACATCGCAGGCATGATCAAGTCGCTGGCCATATACGTCAGAAGTTCAAACGCGCTGATCACCAAACAAAATCCGAGCGCTTTTTGCGGCTGGATCTGTATAAGAGTTCTCTGCATAAACGTTCCTGTTAGTGAGTGAAAGGAAGTTGCCAGAGACTAGTTGCAGAGGTGCGCCCGGCCTATTGTTTTGCTGCGACATTAGATTTCAAATGCTTGCAACTTATTTAGTGATCGGGTTTTGCGCAGAGCACGAGTTAGAGCGATTTAAGGAAGCATTTGGCAAAAACAGAAAAGCCCGCAACGGGGCGGGCTTTGTTTGAAGTTGATCGGACTTGTTGATTTCCTGCCACGGTCTGTTCATTGGCAAGCGGGCAGGGCGAACAATCCTGTTCTAGCGATGTTGGTAATAACCAGGGCCACCCTGGTAGTAACGGTGGTGATCGTCATGCCAGCCGCCGTGGGGGAAGATGATGCAGCCACTCAGGGTCAGCAGGGCAAGAACGGGAATCAGCCAGGTGATTCGACGCAGCATTTTGAAAATTCCTCATGGTTACGCCGTCATGAAGCCAAAACTCTTCATCGGCTGTAACATGAGACCCCGATTGCAGCGGCGCATCCCCGTAGAACGGTAAGTGCATGGCATGCAAACGGATACAAACCGGATACATTTCAAAGTTTCAGGAAGCCGCAATGACCCACAAGCAACGCTTGATTTATTCGATTCTGATCGCCGTGTCGGTCCTGGCCATCATGCTCGGCCTGTCCTGGCTGCAAAATGCCGGCATGATTTCGGAGAAGATGTTTCAGTTCGTCGCCATCGGTGTGGCGGTGATCGTGGTGGTGATCAACGGCGTGATGCGCCGCAAGGTCAAGCCTTGACGGCGATGGCTGCACGCTTCAATCGTGGTTGAGGACAGCTGCAGCCTGTGGATGCAGGCTGTAGCTCTTGTCGTCATTGAAGGTGATCACACCTTCGGCGCACAGGCGCTTGAGCACCTCACGCACACTGAGGAAGGACAGCGGAATATCGAGGTCGAGCAATTGGCTGTGGACACCGCGAACGCCCAGGCGCCGTTCGCTTTGTGCGGCGACCAGTAAGGCGTCGATGACTTTCAGACGAATCAGGCTGGTGCGCAGCCCGAAACTTTTCAGCAGCAAGCGGATGCGTTCGTTACCGTGACGCTCGACGCGTTGCCCGAAATCGCTCGCGTGAGGGCTCATGGAAACTCCTTTGGGTGCCTGGCTACCGTCCGTTGGTAGTTGCGAGTTGTACATGCGATTACTCCTTTTCAGAGTCTGATCGGGGTGGTTTTTTTGCGCTCTCTAGAACAAGACGTATCAGCACGACAAATCATGAAAGAAAAAATGTAGAAATTTTGTCGGGGATTTGTCTTTTCCTTGTGATTGTGGGGTGGCCTTGGCGGCCTTTGGGCCGACCAGGTTCTTTGGGTTTTGTGTGTATATCCGTTTTTTTGGGGGTTGCGGCTGGCGGTTTCGCTCTTACAGCGACTCACTTTTCCAGACGCCGAAAAGTAAGCAAAAGGCTGGGCCCCGGCGTTCGGCCCGCTCGCTGGGGCTCGGGGTTCCTTCGCTCCGGGATCGGTCCGGGCGCAGCGCCTACGGTTTGCTTCGCTGCACCTCCTCTCGCTGTGTTTGGCTTCGCCAAACGGTCGCTGCGCTCCCACCCCCGGATCAATCCCTCCACTCAGCCTACCGAAGGGGCCAGCACGGCAAGATCAAGAGCTGCAGCCGAGCTAACGCTCATCCTGTGGAGTGGTGAGGGGCGGGGGGTGGTTGGGTTTGGTCACCTCAGATCAGTTCCCTCTCCCTCAGGGAGAGGGCTAGTGAGGGGCTTTTGATCTGCTTTTGGATTTGAGTTCGGCTCGGTATTTCACGTCGGCGTAGCTCTGGCAATCACCTCGATCAGTTCCCTCTCCCTCCGGGAGAGGGCTAGGGTGAGGGGGTTTTGATCTACGTCTGAATTTCAGTTCGGCTCGGTATTCCACGTCGGCGCAACTCTGGCAATCACCTCGGTCAGTTCCCTCTCCCTCCGGGAGAGGGCTAGGGTGAGGGGCTTTTGATCTGCTTCTGGATTTGCGTTCGGCTCGGTATTCCACGTCGGCGCAACTCTGGCAATCACCTCGGTCAGTTCCCTCTCCCTCCGGGAGAGGGCTAGGGTGAGGGGCTTTTGATCTGCTTCTGGATTTGAGTTCGGCTTGGTATTTCACGTCGGCGTAACTCTGGCAGTCACCTCGGTCAGTTCCTTCTCCCTCCGGGAGAGGGCTAGGGTGAGGGGCTTTTGATTCTGCTTCGGGGATTGCGTGGAGAGCCTAAATTTTTTCCTCTGACTTCGTTTCTTGGACAGGCTCATTGCGCGTGGACGCGTGGGTGTTTCCAGAGCGGATCCGTGCCAGCGCCGGGTTCGCTCTTTGGCATGTCGATCAGGAGCGAGCGTGATAATTTCCAGACAGTTAACGGGACTGACCTTGGCCGGCGTGGCTTTCGGGCTGAGTTGTTCGGCCTATGCGTTCAGTCCGACCACGGATGTCAGCGCCGATATTCGCCGTACCGCTTTTGGTGTGCCGCATATTCGTGCGCAGGACGAGCGCGGGCTTGGTTTCGGCATCGGGTATGCCTATGCGCAGGACAACCTCTGTCTGCTGGCCAATGAGATCGTGACGGTCAATGGTCAACGTTCACGCTACTTCGGCCCGGACCAGTTCACCGTCGAGCAGCGTGAAAACCGTGTCAGCGATGTGTTCTTTACCTGGCTCAACACGCCGGAAGCGGTCAAGGCGTTCTGGCAGGCGCAACCTGCGCAGGTGCGTGATCTGGTCGAAGGCTATGCCGCGGGCTTTAACCGCTATCTGGGCGAGCGCCGTCAGCAAGGCTTGCCGCCACAGTGTCAGGGCGAGTGGGTGCGTGAAATTGCACCGCAAGATCTGGTGAAGCTGACCCGCCGTCTGCTGGTCGAGGGTGGCGTCGGGCAGTTCGCCGAGGCGCTGGCCGGGGCTACGCCGCCGCAGGCGAGCGCGGTGATCGAACACAATGTGCAGGCCTATCAGTTGGCCGATGCGCGTCAGCAACGCTTCGCTCTGGACCGTGGCAGTAACGCTGTCGCGGTGGGTCGCGAGCGCTCGTTCAACGGGCGTGGGATGCTGCTCGCCAACCCGCATTTCCCGTGGGTCGGTGGCATGCGCTTCTATCAAATGCATCTGACCATCCCCGGCAAGCTCGACGTCATGGGCGCTGCCTTGCCAGGCTTGCCGATGATCAATATCGGCTTCAATCAGCATCTGGCGTGGACGCACACGGTCGATTCGTCGAAACACTTCACCTTGTATCGTCTGCAACTCGATCCAAAGGATTCCACACGCTATATGCTCGATGGCCAATCCTTGCCGCTGAACAAGCAGACCGTGACCTTGCAGGTCAAACAGGCCGACGGCCAGGTGGTGCCGGTTTCGCGTGATGTCTACAGCTCGCAGTTTGGCCCTATCGTGCAGTGGCCGGGCAAGCTCGACTGGGACAATCAGTTCGCCTACAGCCTGCGCGATGCCAATATCGACAATGATCGCGTGCTGAACCAGTGGTACGCGATGAATCAGGCGTCCACGCTTCAGGAACTGCAGAATTCGGTACACAAGATCCAGGGCATTCCGTGGGTCAACACCCTGGCCGTGGATGACAAAGGCCAGACGCTGTACATGAACCTGTCGGTGGTGCCGAACGTCAATGCCGAGAAACTGGCCAAGTGCAGTGATCCGCGTATCGGTACGCAGATGATCGTGCTGGATGGCTCCAACAGTGCGTGCGCATGGGACATTGATCCGCAAGCGGCGCAGCAGGGTATTTATGCTTCCAGCCAATTGCCGCAATTGCTGCGCAAGGACTTCGTTCAGCACTCCAACGACTCGGCGTGGCTGGCCAACCCGGCGCAACCGCTGACCGGTTTCTCGCCGCTGATTAGTCAGGATGGCCAACCATTGGGCTTGCGCTCCCGGTTTGCTCTGGATCGCTTGAGCACGCTGAGTAAAAAAGGCCCGCTGGCAGTGAAGGATCTGCAGCAAATGGTGATGGACGATCAGGTGTACCTGGCGACTCAGGTGGTGCCGGATCTGTTGAAGTTCTGTGCTTCTGACCTCGGTGTCGATGCGCCAGCGCTGAAGCCGGTTTGCACCAGCCTCAAGGCATGGGATGGCCGCGCTAATCTTGATTCGGGTATGGGCCTGATGCATTTCCACAACATCATGCAGGCCTTGCAGGCTTCGCCGGATGTCTGGCGTGTCGCGTTCGATCCCAAAGATGCGCAACACACGCCGCGTGGTCTGGCGATCGAGCAGCCAACCGTGGCCAAGGCACTGCGTGAGGCCATGTTGGCATCGGTCGAGTCGAGCACAAAAATGGGCCTCAAGCCGCAGACCCGCTGGGGGGATATCCAGGTCGTCAGCAGCGGCGGGCAACAGACGCCAATTCACGGTGGGCCGGGCACGTTGGGCATCTACAACGCTATCCAGAGCGTGCCGCGTGAAGACGGCAAACTCGAAGTGGTCAGCGGCACCAGCTACCTGCAAGTCGTGACCTTCGACGAAAAGGGCCCGCACGCCCAAGGGCTGCTGGCGTTCTCGCTGTCGAGCGATCCAGCGTCGAAGTATTCGCGGGATCAGACCGAGGCGTTCTCGAAGAAACAGTGGAGTGTCCTGCCGTTTACCGAACAGCAGATTCAGGCTGACCCACAGTATCAGGTGCAGACTGTGCGCCAGACACTGGACAAAGCGGGGAAGGTCGCCGCTCAGTAACCCCGAGCGTCAATTGCGTTGAGCCAGAGGGCCGCATCCTGCAAGGGGTGCGGCCTTCAGCTTTTTGGCGGTTGTTGCGGTATCGAGTTGATCACCGGGTTACCTTCCTTGTTACGGGTGAGGTAGACCGGCAGCGCCTTGGGCAGGCTGTTCGCGAGATTGTTCAGCTCTTTGATGTTGTAGATGCCACCCACGCGAATCGTACCGGTGCTGTTGTCCGCCAGCTCCAATGGATTGCTCAGATAGCGGTTGATCAGTGGCAGCGCTTCGCTCAACGCGAGGTTATCCAGCACCAGTTTGCCATTGCGCCAGGCCAGCGAGGTGTCACCAGGGTAAGTCTGGCTGATCTGGGGCATGTAATCGCCCTGTTTGTAGCGCGCCTGCATCGACGGGCCGAGGCGCAAACCATCGCCCGGCAACGAGCGATTGCTGGTGACCAGCACCGAACCTTCGATCAGGTTCACACGCACTTGGTCCTGATACATCCAGACATTGAAACGTGTCCCGGTGACGCGAATCCTGCCTTCGCCTGCGCGGACGACAAACGGGTGGGCCATGTCGTGGCTGACCGTAAAGAACGCTTCACCTTTTTTCAGGGTAACGCGGCGTTCGTCCTTGTAATTGCTGAAGGTCAGATCAGTGTTCAGGTTCAGTTCGAGTTGGCTGCCGTCACTCAGCGTGACCTGGCGGACAGTATCGGTAGCGGCGAAATGCTGATAGCTGTTGGGCAGCCAGCCCAGATTCCAGCCGGTGTAAGCCGCCAGCGGCAGGGCGAGCGCACAGACGCCGGCCGCTACGGCGAGTTGACGCCACGAGCGCGGTGCCTGACGGGCCGGCATGACCGGAACGGATTGTGGGCGTGGCAAATGTTCGGCCACCTCCCAGACTTCCAGCATGGCCTCGTACTCGAATGCATGCAGGGGATGAGCGTCGTGCCATTGCTTGAATGCGCGACGCTCTTCGTCCGTGCAGTCATCGGCGTGCACCCGCATGCACCAATGCGCGGCGGCATCGGTGATCGCATCGTATTCGGCTTCCGAGAGAGTGTCTTGGGTCATTGACTCGTCCTGATTTCGCCCATTCTAACCTTGTCGGGAAGTGACCGAGAACAACCGTCATGGCATTTACCCATCAAAGTGGAACTTATTTTTCCCTCAGACACCCAAAAAGCAGGACGACCAAGACCACTATCCACAAATGGAGAAAACAAATGATCAAGAAGACATTCGCAGCGTTGATCGCCACGGCCGGTTTGCTCAGTGCTGGCGCAGCGTTGGCCGATCGCCCCGGCGCTGGCTGGGTCACCATCGAAAAAGCCATCGAGATCGTCAAGACCAAGGCCGGTTACGTCGAAGTCTATGAGATCGAAGCCGACAACGACGGCTACTGGAAAGGTGAAGGACGCAAGGCTGACGGCGTGGTTTACGAGTTCCGCATCGACGGCGCATCGGGCAATATTTTGCGCGACCAGAAGGATTGATCACACGGTAAATACTCAGTGTGTTCCTGAAAAATGCGCCGGCCTCAGACCGGCGCATTTTTTCTCCCGTGGTCACGGTGACGCTTGCACGGAATCCGCCTGGCTTGAAGTTGGCGCCGGCAACGGTATCGGCGCCGTTCGCGGATCCAGTTGTCTGCCCATTTCGCTGATGAGTAAGGCGATCGAGTCGGCGTTGGCCATCAGCACTTCGATGCGCGCTTCATCAGCGAGCGGATTGCGAAAGGCTTTACGTGCCTCTGCAAGGTTTCTGGTTTTGGTCAGACTGAGGACTTTTTTGTAGACATCGGCCTGCTCCGGCAACTTATCCAGATCTACCCACAGCCCTTGCTCATTCCTGGTCGCGAATAACTGTTCGGGCGCAGCGGAGCGTGACAAGGATTTACGATAACGTTCCAGACTCGTTTTGAGCTGTTGCCCGTCCGCGGTGGTGGTATCGATAAGGTCGGGGTAGGGACTCATCGCCTCTACGGAGACGAAATCTTCGCTATCGTTGATCAGGTGCGAAAGTTCGTGCAGCAGCGTGATCGCGCGAGCATGGGAATCAACATTGAACCTGGGTGGCAAAAAGGCGGTGTAGACATCCAGTTTCGGATTGAAAAAATGCTCGGTGAAGTGCACGACTTTTCGCCGGTCTTCCTTGAAGACAAAGGCAACCGTGTCATCGTCGTAGCGCGCATTGAGGCCAGCGAAAAAGCGCTCTGTGTAAAGCAAGTCATCCTTTGGGTCCGTCAGTTCGCGGCAAATCGGCAGGATCACCTTCTCGATTTTCTTCAGCAGCATCGGCGTGATCTGTCGCACGTCGAAAAAATCTCTGAGGACCGTTTCCACACGAGTGCCCCCGAGGTTGTCGCGATGTTCGACGAAGTTATACAGGCAATACAACGCGTAGTTTCTTGCCCGGGTAACCGCTTGCTGAATCACGAAGGCTCTGGCGGGGTATCGGCGGTTGATCTCTGCCATCCCTCGCGCCTGGATCAGCATCAGAATTGAACAGTGCTGCTCCACTTTGGTTTGCAGAGCCAGGGGCCTCCTCGATCGACAGCGATGCACGGCCTGACTGGCGCGGGCAAGCACCAGTCGTGAGTTTTTCTGTTCAAGCGCCGGCCCACGGCCTCCGTCTTTTTCGCGCAAGTACCAGGCTTTTTCGGCCTGGATCACCGGATATACCTTGCCGGCAATCGCTGCATATTTGTGCGTGCTGGATGAATCCCCGTAAACCAGTTTATTGCTATCAAGTGTGAGGTTGTCGAGTGCGGTGGTCGTTTCATAAGACTGCAAGTTCGCGCGCGAGGTGCTAACCGGTGGGACTTTTGACCAGCGAGCGGCGGTTTTTTCCGTGGTGTTCGCGCCGGTTTCGGCAACCTTTGCTCCAGTGGTCTGCGTCTCGGAGGCAAATTCAGCTGTTTGCGCCTCTGCCTCTGTTTCCCAGGACAGCCGACCCAGACTAAACAGAGATAACGCCCCGGCGATAAAGCCTTTCAGAGCGTTGGCCCAATGATGATCCTGAAGGTCTTCGGCGGACTCCTTGAACTCGTTGTAGCTTTTCCAGAGAAAAAACAACGAGGCGATTTTCCCCGACAAGAGATGGGGAACCAGGCGCACACCGTGACTGAACAGAGACTTCGCGGTTTCCCAATCGGCTTGTGCGTTGATCTGCGGCTGGCACGCGAGCAGTTGCGGTAGAAGGCTGAGCGTGTCCTTGTGCAAATGCTCCAGCAGATTGCCGGTGATGGGCGTGCGGTGAAGTTTGATTTCACTGGTCTTGCCAATCGTCGTGTTCAGCAGATTTTTGAAGACGGCTTGTTGCCCGGAAGGCAGGCGCCGGATGATCAGGTCCTGAAAATGCCCCGGTGTATTCAAGGCCTCGATCAATAGCGCTTCGTCCTCGAATTCACGAAATACGAACCGCGAGTAGGGTGCGTAGAGCACGCGTGGCCCTGTATGTCCCGCCCCGGGGCCAATGACATAAAGTCCGAGGGCGTCGACGAAATCGCTACCGGGGGTCTTGATCAATGACAGCGGGCAAGCACTGGCGTGAGCACCCTCTACGGTGGCGCGCGCTACCCCGTCGGGCATGTCCAGAACCTGGCAAACGTAGTCGAAACCGCTTTGCGACAACTGTTGTTGCAACTTCAAGGCGTGCGCGTGCTGCATCAACTGCCAGGGCAACTGACGAAGGAACCGTGCTTTGCTGGTGCGTGCCGGCTCAGTGTCGGATGAGAGCGCCTCGGTGACTTTCCGGGTGTAGGCGGTGGTGATGTCGAGGGATTGCAGCAGTTGCTGAACCGCAGACTGATTGAGCGTTGCTGGCAAAGCGCTGGCGATGGTCGAGGCGACCTTGAACCCGGTGTCCTGCACGATGTTGTAGTGATGCAAGGCAAAATCGAGCAGGTTGCAGGGCGGGCCTGCCAGCGTGAGATTCGGGGTGATCTGGATCTGCTTTGGTTTGAGATCGGTGCCAGGGAATCGGGCGTCGAGCAGTGTTTTCAGCGTCTGCTCCACATGGCTGGCTAACGCGGGGACGTCGTGGAGAAAATCCTTGCCATCGATAACGCTGCGCCGCACTTCATCCAGCAGTGCCAGTTGTGTGCGTTGTTCCGTGACCGGCGCTATGCGTAACCAGTCAGGGAAATCCTGCTGGCGGACGAAAGCCCGGGCCAGGTCGATGGCCCGGCGCAAGTTGGTATCGATGGCGGTGTTTGTTATTCGAGTAAGGAAACTGGCGAGTACATCCTTGTCCGTGATGCAAACGCGTAACGCCTCACAATGGGCCAGGAAGTGTTCAATGGCCGATTGCATGCGATCGTTCAACACGTTGCCTTCAATCAACTGGAACGGGCCCAGTGTGTATTGTTGATCCAGCTGATAGTGCGCCGTTGACAGATTTTCCAGCAGTGTCTGAGACTGGTTATTGTCGTCCAGGCGCTGTTGCAGTTGCTTCTGCGCGATGGCGATGTCGTCGAACGATTCCAGACCCATGGCCGGCGTCCACAGGATCGCACGCCCGGAATGCTCGACGTCCATGCCTCCGCGCTCGGTCAACAGTACGCAATGCGCAAGCGACAGTGCATCGGCTTTGCCTGCGCAGGTAACGCTGAGCGACCAGGCATCCGGCCGGAAGCCATTGAGCGACTGACGATCCCTGCGTTTGGCGTGTTTTGCATCGAACACGGCGTCGACAATCTTTCGTTCGGCCGTCAGCCAGGAACCGCTGAGATTCCTTATGTGTGCCTCAGCGCGCACGCCATCCTCAAAGGCCTGTGCCAGTTTCCATCGAATACCTTCGAGAAACACGCGTTGTTCGGCGTTGCTGGTGGTCGGCTGATCCTTGAAGTGACTGCCAAGATTCTCCTCGGCGCGTTCAAGCTGTATCGCCAGTTGCCTGGCCTTGTCGGTCTGCACCCGTGACGACAGCGGTGCACTGGAAAACAACGGTCGGGTACTCCAGCGCTCGTTGACGTCGAGCTTGAGCAGACGCTCATGAATCATCGAACGGATATCCAGCGCTTTGTCGAAAAGCGCATGGATGTCGGTGGTGCGTTCACTCTGGCGGAAGAGCTGCAAGACGAATTCAATGTTTTGCCGTTGTTTGGTGAGGACCGCTTCAAACAGCGTGCTGATGATGTCGCCGCCGATGTTTTCCCCGGACACTTGCGCGTGGACAAATCCGAGATAGCGATTGCGCTCTTCCAGGTTCATCAGTCCGTACAGCTCGTCTTCATGGCCGGCGGCATTGAGTTTGGCGGTCAGCGTCTGTTTGAGATCGGCGTAGTTGGTGAGGACTTGCAAGCCTTGGGTAGGGGTGTAGAGATAAGCCTTGTCATGGTTGATCATCAGCGACCCGGCCAGTTCGATGTAGGCGGTGTCCTCGCGCAAACACACGGTTTCGAAGTTGGGCCGCCGGGACGCCACATTCGGTTCGCGGATCACGCTGTGCAGGGCGTCGAATTCAGTGGCAGACAGGATTTCCGCTTCGCGCTTGAGCATCAGATCTGCACGCATTTGATCCTTTAACGTCTGGCTGAAGTACGTGCGCCTGGGCGAGCCCTCGAATGCAGCGGCATTCCAGTAGGCCTCCAGCTGTCGAAACAACAGCATGGTCAGTCGTCCCGATGCGGACTTGATCGCATCGCCCCAGGCGGTCTGGTCAGCCGCCTGGCTTGCGCGGGCCGGGTGGGAGAATTCCACGGTGTGGCCGCGCGGCCAGCCCTGACGGCGAAAGTGCAGCAGCAGCGCTTCACTCAATGACAGCGAACTGACCCATTGCCTTATCTCCGCGGACATCGGGGCGCTGTCGAGGTAAAAACCGACGCGGGTGCGCGACTGCGGCAAATCGGCAAAATGCGGCTCGAGCAGTTCGTCGAGAATGTTCTCCAGCAAGGTGGCGAGCGACGGCAGACGTTTCAGCTCATCCAGCACATCGCGGGCGCAGGTGTCCTGAGACTGGCTGATCGCCGCTTTTTGATCGTCAAACACATCACCTTCGATGGTTTCGCGGGTGAGGGTGATGCCGCGTTTCTCTACCAGTTCCTTGCGCAGCAAGACACTGAGAAAGGCCAACAGATCATCGGTTTCTTCAGCGTTATCGAGGCGTGTTTGCAGCGCGTCCATCAGCGTCTGGTAATCGCTGTATTTTTTCAGACCGTCGTAAGGTGTGTACAAAAACACGCCATGGTCATCCGGCCCGGTGCCGAGAATAAAACTGCCGGGCAGGGGGATGGCGAGTTGCTTGTCGGCGTTTAGCAGAATGCGTTCGGCCAGCATGGGTGGGGTTTGTTCGCTGCGCAGGGCGTGGGTCGCCAGTTGCACATGCGCGAGCCAGCTGAAATCTTTGCTGTTGAGGCCGTGGGTCGGACCCAGGCTGGCATGCCGGCCCGGGGATTTGAGTATCTCGGGGAATAGCAGGAGGCTGGACATCATTGGAACTCTGAACGGGGCGCCGTGGGCGGGGAGTTCAAGAGTAGGTACGCAGGTCGCTGTGCAGGCGGTACATAGTTACCGCACACGTCGAGTTGAAATGTGCCATGAGCCAATGCCCGTCATCGCCAATACAAGGGTTGACAGCCGACAGCTGTGGCATGGTTAATCGGCGGGCAAGTCGTCCGTACGCTGTTGTTCCCTCCAATAATCATTCTGGAGCTTCAGATGTCTGCGCCACACGATCATGTGTCCTCTGCTGTCTCGTCCTCGTTGTCTCTTGAAGCGCTGACGCAACTGCTTGAAACGATTTTTCTGCGCCACGGCACTTCCGCCGAAGTCGCCCGAGTGCTGGCCGCCAACTGCGCCGGCGCCGAGCGCGATGGTGCCCACAGCCATGGCGTGTTCCGCATACCCGGGTATGTCTCGACCCTGAACAGCGGCTGGGTCAACGGCCACGCGGTGCCGCAAGTCGAAGATGTCGCTTCCGGTTTTGTGCGTGTCGATGCCGGTAACGGTTTCGCCCAACCGGCACTGGCCGCCGCCCGGTCGTTGCTGGTGGAGAAGGCGCGTAGCGCCGGGATTGCCGTGTTGGCGATTCGCAACTCGCATCATTTCGCCGCGTTGTGGCCGGACGTCGAGCCATTTGCCGACGAGGGGCTGGTGGCGCTGAGCGTGGTCAACAGCATGACCTGCGTGGTGCCGCACGGCGCCGACCGGCCGCTGTTCGGCACCAATCCGATTGCGTTCGCCGCGCCACGGGTCGGCGCCGCGCCGATTGTCTTCGACCTGGCCACCAGCGCAATCGCCCATGGCGACGTGCAGATCGCTGCGCGCAAAGGCGAGCGGTTGCCCGCCGGAATGGGCGTGGACAGCCTTGGTCAGCCGACTCAGGATCCCAAGGCGATTCTCGAGGGCGGGGCGTTGCTGCCGTTCGGTGGGCATAAAGGTTCGGCGCTGTCGATGATGGTTGAGCTGCTGGCGGCCGCATTAACGGGAGGGAATTTTTCTTTCGAGTTCGATTGGGCCAATCATCCCGGGGCGAAAACGCCGTGGACCGGGCAATTGTTGATCGTCATCGACCCGAGCAAAGCCGCCGGGCAGAGTTTCGCCGAGCGCAGTGGTGAGCTGGTGCGGCAGATGCACAGTGTCGGCCTCAAGCGGTTGCCGGGCGATCGCAGGCATTGGCAGCGCAGCAAGTCGCTGGCTGAGGGCATCGTGCTGGATGCACAGACGCTGGCGCAGTTGCGTGAGCTGGCGGGGACGTGATCAAAGATCAAAAGCCCCTCACCCTAGCCCTCTCCCCGAGGGAGAGGGGACTGATCGCGGTGAATGGGGGATGTGCGCCGATGTGAAAGATCGAGTTGAGTTTAGGTTCTGAAAGCCCGGAACTGGGTCAAAGCCGGTAAAAACACGCAGGCATAAAAAAGGCGAACCCAGTGGGTTCGCCTTTTTTGTGTGCCTTGACTCAGCGACGGCCGAGCAGCAAGCCAACCACCAGACCGAAACCGGCGGAGATCGCCACGGTCTGCCACGGATGACCGCCGATGTAGCTTTCGGTGGCATCAACCGCCGGTTTGGTGCGATCACGTACGCTCGATACCGAATCCAGTGCCTGTTGCAGTTTCAGGGCGATTTGTCCGCGCAGCGTCTCCGCTTCTTCGCCGACCAGTGAGGCGCTGCTCTTGAGCAGTTTGTCGGACTCTTGGATCAGAGCCTGAAGTTCGCTGAAGGCCTGATCCTTGATTTGATCTTCGGCGGCTTGCACGGCGGATTTGCGGGCCATTGGGTGACTCCTTGCAGTTGAATGGACAGTGATCAATGGAGTGTGGCGCTTGCTGAAAAGTTGCACTGAATTTAGGTCAGAAATAAAAACCTGCGCGGGAGATTTCCGTCGAGCGTGTAAGATGTCGCCATTTTACGCAGCAGGATAATTCCCCATGAGTTTCAATCTGGCCGACAAATCACTCGCAGAGCGCGCTGCGCTGGAAGACGAGAAATCCCGTCTGTTCGAACTCTGGCAAAACAATCTGGGCAAAGCCAAAGGCGAAGCCGCGCGTTTGTTCGGCGAGCGCGGCAAGCGCAAAGGCAAATGGGCCGAGTGGGTCCGCGCGGAACTGGACGGCATGTCGCCACCAGAATTCGCCAACATGGTGCGCAGTGAAGTCAATCGCCTGATGGCCGCAAACAAGTAACGCTTCAGGTGAACGTCGCGGCAATCGCTTCGCGGACTTTGACCACCACCGGATCGATCTGCGTGCTGGTACGCCAGCCCAGTTCGATCGGATAACGCGGCAGTTTCAGCGGGCAGGGCAGCAGCGCCAGGCCGCTGAGCTCAGCAATACTTTCGGCGGCATGCGTCGGAATTGTCGCCACCGCCCGACTGCCCTTGAGCAAATACGGCAGCGCGGCGAAATGCGTGGTCGACGCGCACACCCGTCGAGTCAGGCCCAGCGTCGCCAAGCCCTCATCGGTGATCCCGATAAAGCCGCCGGACGACACCAGAATGTGCTCGCGGTCGACAAACTCCTCAAGATCGATCTGCTGCTGACCGGGCGCAAGGCTCGCCGGATCGATCAGACATGCATAACCGCCTTCGCCCAACACCTGACGGCTGAGCAAGCGCTCGGCAAAGCCTCCGGCGGTAATCGCCAGATCGATGCTGCGCTCCATCAGCGCGCGGGCGACGATCTGGCTATGGGTCTGACGAAAGATCAGGCGCAACTTCGGAGCGCTGCGGGCAATTTCCTCGATCAGGCGGCGACCGTAGGCAATTTCGAAATCATCCGACAGTCCTACGGTGACCGAGCGGCCGTCGTACTGGTTGGCCGCCGGGTCGACCATCGCCAGGCTTTGCCGGCACTTGTTCAGCGCTTCGCTGATCACCGGTTTCAATTGATTGGCCTTGAGCGTTGGCGCCAGGCCGCGCCCGGTACGCACAAACAATTGATCGCCGTAGACCTCGCGCAAGCGGCGCAGCGCCGCACTGACCGCCGATTGTGTCACCCCCAGTCGCAATGCCGCGCGGCTGGCACTCGACTCTTCATGCAGGGCTTCCAAGACTTTCAGCAGGTTGAGGTCGACCGTGGCGATATTCATTTGGGTCATATCATTCAGCAGTGAATGGGGCTTTATTCATGATCGCGTGGCGCCGCAGAATCGGCAACCACTGAATCTGATGGAGTTATCGCGATGGCCAAATCAATTGTTGCTGCGCTGCAAATCGGCGCTTTGCCCGAAGGCAAAAGCGCGACCCTGGAGCAGATTCTGAGTTGGGAGGGCGCGATCATCGAGGCGGGCGCGGCACTGGTGGTGATGCCGGAAGCGCTGTTGGGTGGTTATCCGAAAGGCGAGGGCTTCGGCACGCAATTGGGTTATCGCCTGCCCGAGGGGCGCGAAGCCTATGCCCGATATTTTGCCAATGCGATCGATGTGCCGGGTGCCGAAACGCAAGCGCTCGCTGGTCTGTCGGCGCGCACCGGGGCCAACCTGGTGATCGGCGTGATTGAACGGGCTGGCAGCACGTTGTATTGCGCGGCGCTGTATTTCGATCCGCAGGCCGGGCTTGTCGGCAAACACCGCAAACTGATGCCCACCGGCACCGAACGGCTGATCTGGGGCAAGGGCGACGGCTCGACCTTGCCGGTGTTCGACAGTCAGGTTGGCAAGCTCGGCGCGGTGGTGTGCTGGGAAAACATGATGCCTCTGCTGCGCACGGCGATGTACGCCAAAGGCATCGAAGTCTGGTGCGCACCGACCGTCGACGAGCGCGAGATGTGGCAGGTCAGCATGCGCCACATCGCTCATGAAGGCCGTTGCTTTGTGGTCAGCGCCTGTCAGGTGCAGGCGTCACCGAATGAACTGGGCGTGGAGATTGCCAACTGGCCGGCAGACCGCCCGTTGATTGCCGGGGGGAGCGTGATTGTCGGGCCGATGGGCGATGTGCTGGCCGGGCCGTTACGGGGCGAGGCGGGGTTGCTCACGGCGCAAATTGACACCGATGAACTGGTGCGGGCGCGGTATGACTACGATGTGGTCGGGCACTACGCGCGGCCGGATGTGTTTGAGTTGAGTGTGGATGAGCGCGCCAAACCGGGTGTGCGATTCAACACTTAGGGTACTGCCTGACACCGAACCCTGTAGGAGTGAGCCTGCTCGCGATAGCGGTGTGTCATTAACAGAGATGCCGGCTGATCCGCCGCTATCGCGAGCAGGCTCACTCCTACAATGGATCGGTGGTGTGTCTGGAAATCAGTGGCGTTGCTGCCATTCTTCCCGGGAAATTTCCCAGATTTCTCGTGGAAAACGCCCACCGACGAAATCATCTTCATCGGTCCGGATCAAGCGCATCCCGGCGCGTTCCGAGAGTTTGCGCGAGCCGGTATTCGGCGCCGCTTTCGGCACACGCATCAGTGGGCGTTGAAGTACGTTGAACCAGTAATCGGTCACCACTGCGCTCGCTTCAGTCATAAAGCCCTGACCTTGCCACGCCGGTGTCAGCCAGAATCCACGGTGGTTGTCAGTTTGATCCATCAGGCTGATGTTGCCGATCAACTGTTCGGGCGCGGACTTGCGGCGAATCGACCAGTGCCATTCCTTGCCCGCCGCCACGGCCGGCAAGGCAACATCGCGCAAATAGGTGAGGGCGCCGTCCTCGGGATACGGCCATGGCACCGCCGCGTTCAGATAACGCACCACATCCCAGTGGGGAAACAGTTGCTGCACGGCGTCGGCATCGGCCAGTTGCAACGGGCGCAGGATCAGCCGTTCGGTGTACAGCGTCGGTGTGTCTTCCATAAACCTGCAGCCTCCCTGAATGCCTTTAATGAACGGAGCAGGCTAACGCATTTTTACCAGGTCGCGGCAGTGGCCTTGGGCAGGCTGAGCTTGCCGCTGTCGACAAAACGCATGGTGCCAAACAGGCCGCCGGCTAGCTTGCCGCGCAGCACATAGGGCAGGTTGTCGAGGGTTTGCGTCTGGCTCAGGCCCAAGGTCTGGCGCAGTACCGAGAACGCCGAGATGCTGACCGGAACGCTGACAATGGTTTCGGAGAAGCGTGGGATCGAACCGCTCTGATCGCTGACACCCGAGGCCAGTGAATGACCGTTGACCTCCAGATCCAGCGCGATGCCGTTGTAGTCGATGGCCGTCTCATTGGGGTTCTGTACGCGAATCTTGATGGCGAAGCGCACTTCCAGATCCTGGCTTGGCAACGGTTCGAGGCCGACTACGTTGATGTTCACCGGATCACGGTTGGGGAATAGCGCACAGGCGCTGAGGGACAGCAGAAGCAGTGACAGAATGACGGCTTGAAAACGGCGCATAAACGGTCTCTCAACAAAAAAGGGCTGAACCGTCGCCGGCTCAGCCCTTTCTATTGAAGGCCAGACGTTAGCGGTTCAACTGTGCGACAGCCGCCGCTGGGGCAGGTTCACCTTTGGCCGGCATGTCCGGGTTTTCCATGACCTGAAGAATAGAAGCTTCCGGGTCGAAATCGTCTTCTTCCAGCTCAATGAATTCTTCCGGCAGGAAGATGTTCAGCACGATAGCGCACAACGCGCCGACAGTGATCGGTGATTCGAAGATGTTGCGCAGCGCTTGCGGCAGTTCGCGCAACACTTCCGGCACCGCCGCGATGCCCAGGCCCATGCCCAGCGAAATCGCCACGATCAGCATGTTGCGCCGATGCAGACCGGCTTCGGCGAGGATCTTGATCCCGGCCACCGCCACAGTGCCAAACATCACCAGTTCGGCGCCGCCGAGTACCGGTTTCGGCATCAGTTGCAACACCGCGCCGATCATCGGGAACAGTCCCAGCAGCACCAGCAGACCGGCAATGAAGAAGGCCACGTAACGGCTGGCCACGCCGGTGAGCTGAATCACGCCGTTGTTCTGCGCGAAGGTCACCATTGGCATGCTGTTGAACACGGCGGCCATGGCCGAGTTGAGGCCGTCGGCGAGCAGGCCGGACTTGATCCGCCGGATGTACAGCGGGCCTTTGACTGGTTGCCGGGAAATCATCGAGTTGGCGGTCAGGTCACCCGCAGCCTCCAGCGGCGACACGAGGAAAATCACCGCCACTGGCACGAACGCCACCCAGTCGAAGTTGAAACCGTACTTGAACGGCACTGGCACGCTGACCAGTGGCACCTCTGGCATCGAGGCGAAATCCACGGTGCCCATCAGCCATGCGACTACGTAGCCAAGGGTCAGGCCGATAACGATCGCGCCCAAGCGCAGAAACGGCACGTCGACGCGGTTCAACACGACGATGGTTCCGATCACCAGCGCCGCCAGAAACACATGGCTGGCTGCGCCCAAGTCAGGCGCGCCGAAACCGCCGGCGATGTCGGTCATCGCCACTTTGATCAGCGACAGCCCCATCAGCGTGATGATGGTGCCGGTGACCACCGGGGTGATCAACATGCGCAGTTTGCCGATGAACTGGCTCAGCACCACCTCAATGAACGCGGCAAAAAAGCACACACCGAAGATCGTCGAGAGGATTTCATCGGTGCCGCCACCGCGCGCCTTGACCATGAACCCGGCGCTGAGAATCACGCTGATAAAGGAAAAACTGGTGCCTTGCAGACACAACAACCCCGAACCGACCGGGCCGAAACGCTTGGCTTGCACAAAGGTGCCAAGCCCGGAAACGAACAGCGCCATGCTGATCAGGTAGGGAATTTCACTTTGCAGACCGAGGGCGCCGCCCATGATCAGGGTCGGGGTGATGATGCCGACGAAGCTAGCCAGCACGTGTTGCAGTGCGGCAAACACTGTGGCGGTCAGGTGCGGACGATCGTTGAGGCCGTAAATCAGGTCGTTGTTGCGCGGGGCTTTTTCAGAGGCGGTCATGGTGTTTTGCGCGCCGCGAGGCGGGGCCGGGTCAGAAAATGGAGGCGCAGAATGCCGGAAGAGGGCGGTAAGGGCAACGAGCAATAACTGCCTGAAAGGTCAGGTTTTATGGGTCGCTATCAGCAAACTCCCCTGTAGGAGCTGTCGAGTGAAACGAGGCTGCGATCTTTTAAGATCAAAAGATCGTCCGATCGCGGCCCGAGCCTGCGGCAGCTCCTACGGATAGATGTATCAGGAGAAAGCGCTGAGCAAATCTTCTTCAAAAGCTTTTTGCGCATCCCCCGGCACCTGCGCCCGATGCCGGGCCAGATGAAAGTCGACTTCGAAACTCAACTCGCCCTCACGGATCGGCTTCAGTAGGCCCTTCGCTTGCCAGCTCCGCGCATAGTGATCCGGCAGATACCCCACGTGTTTACCCGACAAAATGAAGGTCAGCGTGCCTTCCACCTGTTCCGAGCGCGCCGAGCAGACCTTGCCCTGAAACGGCTCGTCACTGCGAAAAAATCGATAGGGGTGATCGACTCGGTCGCAGGCCTGCAACGCGGCATCGCTGGGTGCGTAATCAGTGAACAATGGATGGCCGGCAGCGCAGTACAAATGCTGGGTTTCGCTGAACAACTGGCGATAGTCGAAGGCACTTTGCACCTGCGAAAAATAGCCGATCGCCAAGTCCAGCCGCTGTTGCAACAGCAGCCGTTCCATTTCGCCGGGCATGGCGCTGATCAGTTCGATGCGCACCGACTCATCACGCTCGCGAAAACGCCGGATCGCCGCCGCCACCCGCTGCAGCACCGATTGATCCACCGACTCGGAAATCCCCAGGCGCACTTCACCGATCAAGCGCCCGGCGACGCCGTTGGATTGATGGCGGAACGTTTCAATCGATTCAAACAGCGTGCGCACCGCGATCAGCAACTGCTCGCCCTTGGGCGTGACACTGAAACCGCCCTTGCCACGGCTGCACAGACGATAGCCGAGGCGAGTTTCGAGTTTGGCCATTTGCTGGCTGATGCTCGACTGGCTCAGGCCCAGATCACCCTGGGCTGCACTGAAACCACCGCACTCGACCACCCGCACAAACAGGCGCAACAACTGCAAGTCCACGTCGTGGAGTTGGCCCAACATCACATTACTCCGGGGTAAAGTCAGGATAATTATTCGGCTATTTTTCTAATGTATCCGACGGCGCATCCTGCAACCACTTCCTCCGGTCAGGTGTTCGTCATGGCTCCCGTGTTCAAGCTGTGTTTCCCCGCGCTTTTGTTGTCGGTGGCTGTTCAGGCTCAGGCCGAGGACAAGACACTCAATCTCTACAGCTGGGCCGATTACGTGCCACCGCAAACCCTGCAACGGTTTGAGGAGGAAACCGGTATTCATGTGCGTTACGACACCTTCGATACTTCCGAGGTGCTGGAAACCAAGTTGCTCACCGGCGGCAGTGGTTACGACGTGGTGGTGCCGTCGTCCAGCGTTCTGGCGCGGGGACTCGCGGCCGGCGCGTTGAAGGAAATCCCTCACGAGGGCCTTAAGGGCTACGCCAATCTTGATCCGGATTTGCTGGAGAAAATGGCCGCTGTCGACCCCGGCAATCGCTATGGCGTGCCGTACACCTGGGGCACGCTGGGTCTGGGCATGAACGTCGAGGCCGTGAAGCAGCGGCTGCCTGATGTGCCGCTGAACAGCCTCGATCTGCTGTTCAAACCGGAGAACGCCAGCGAGCTCAAGGACTGCGGCATCGCGATCCTCGATTCGCCGCAGGAGGTCATCGGTCTGGCCCTGCATTACTTGGGCAAGGATCCCTACAGCACCGACAAAAACGACCTGGCCGCCGCCGAGGCGTTGTTGCAGAAACTCCAGCCGTCGGTGCTCTATGTCGCCAGCGGCCGGCAGATCAATGACCTGGCCAGCGGCAACGTGTGCCTCGCGCTGACCTACAACGGCGACGCGAGCATGGCCGCTGATCAGGCGCACAAGGCCAATAAACCGTACGAAGTGGCCTACCGCATTCCCAAGGAAGGCACGCTGGTGTGGCAGGACAATCTGGCCATCCCCAAAGACGCGCCGCACCCCGAAGCCGCGCGGGCGTTCATCGAGTTCATGCTGCGCCCCGATTCCGTGGCCGAACTGACCAATACACTGTTTTTTGCCACCGCCAACCAGGCCGCCACGCCGTTGGTGGATGAGGCCGTGCGTAACGATCCCGACATCTATCCGCCGAGCGAAGTTCGCGCGCGGCTGTATGCCGATCGCAGCATGAGCCTCAAAGACATGCGTCAGCGCACGCGTCTGTGGACCACTTTCCGTAGTCATCAATAACAACAGGAGCCCCACGATGGATGTGCCTATGCAAAACGATCAGGCCATGACCCGAGACAGCCTCTACGGCACCGCCGCCGAAAGTACTTACGCCGGCATTACCAGTTTCATGCGTCGGCGCTACAGCCGTGACTTGCGCGGCGTCGATGTCGCGGTCAGCGGCGTGCCGTTCGACACCGCCACCAGTAACCGTCCCGGCGCCCGCTTCGGACCACGCGGGATTCGGGCCGCTTCCACCGGGATTGCCTGGGAACGCCACTGGCCGTGGACGTTTGACCCGTTCGATCATCTGGCGGTCATCGATTATGGCGACTGCGATTTCGATTTCGGCGCACCACACAGCATTCCGCAAAGCATCGAAGCTCACGCCGAGCACATTCTGACCGCTGGCAGCGCGATGCTGACGTTTGGCGGTGACCACTTCATCAGCTACCCGCTGCTCAAGGCCCACGCGCGCAAACATGGGACGTTGTCGCTGATTCACTTCGATGCGCACAGTGACACCTGGCCGGACGAAGAGGACAAACGGGTCGATCATGGCACCATGTTCTGGCACGCCGCTCGGGAAGGGCTGGTGGATCCGGCAAGCTCGGTGCAGATCGGCTTGCGCACGACCAATGACGATCACATGGGGTTTCAGGTACTCGATGCACGGCAGGTGCATCGACGTGGTTGCGACGCCATTGTCGAAGCCATCCGCGCGCGGGTTGGCGATAACCCGGTGTACCTGACATTCGATATTGATTGCCTCGATCCAGCGTTTGCACCGGGCACCGGCACGCCGGTGTGCGGCGGCTTGAGCACCGCGCAAGCGCTGGAGATTCTTGGCGGTTTACGCGGCATCAATCTGGTCGGGATGGACGTAGTGGAAGTCGCCCCGGCTTACGATCACGCCGACGTCACCTCACTGGCCGCTGCCACACTGGCGATGGAAATGCTCTGCCTCTACGCCGCCCGCCACAAGGTTGATATTTAACCCGCACACCATAACCCCTGTGAGAGCGAGCCTGCTCGCGAAGGCGTCAGATCAACCAACATCTTTGTTGCCTGACCCGCCGCTTTCGCGAGCAGGCTCGCTCCCACATTTTCAGCCAAGGCTCCTGCCAGTTTCTGACACCAGCCTCTGCTAAGCTCGAACATCTTTGCCCTCCAGAGCCTGCCCACCGTGTCGCGTACCACTCGTCTTTTGACTTTGCTGCAAGTGCTGCGCGGCAAGAAGCGCCCGGTGACGGCGGCGACCCTGGCTGCCGAGCTGGAAGTGTCCGAGCGCACGCTTTATCGCGATATCGCGGAATTGACCGCCCTCGGCGCGCCGATCCATGGCGAAGCGGGGATCGGTTATGTGTTGCGCAGCGGCTTGTTTCTGCCGCCGCTGATGCTCAATGCCGACGAAACCGAAGCCATCGTCCTCGGTTTGCGTTACGTCGATCAGCGCGGTGACGAAGTCCTCGGCAAAGCCGCGGCGGATGCGCTGGCGAAAATTGCTGCCGTGCTCGATCCGCAGGCCCAGGAAGCGCTGCGCAATCCCACGGTGATGGCGGGCCCGCCGGGTTATGGTTTTCCGCAAAACGCCGTGCCGTTGAACGTGTTTCGCCATGCCATCCGCGACCAGGCCAAACTGCACATCGATTACGCCGACGCGCAACAGGTGCCCAGCCAGCGGTTGATCTGGCCCTTGGCGCTGGGCTTCCTCAATGAGGTGCGAATCATCGTTGCGTGGTGCGAATTGCGCAGCGCCTATCGTACGTTTCGTACCGACCGCATCAGCGCGGCCAGCCGCCAGGGCGAGGGTTATCCGGGACGGCGCAGCGATCTGTTGCGCACATGGCGCGAGCAGATGCAACTGGATGAAAGCGGACGTTTCACTCCTGACAAAAACTGACGCAACGCTGTTTTAGGATGGTCGCAGAACCAAACAAAAAGGAGCCGCAATCATGTCTCATCCCGTCTCTGCACTGGCCCCGGCGATTGCTGCGTATATCGATGCGGCCAACGCACGCGATACTTCCAGGGTCGCCAGTTTTTTTGCCGAGGATGCCAACGTGTTCGACGAGGGCCAACATCAGGTCGGCCCGCAAGCCATCGCACAATGGATGCACGACACCGGGCAGCGCTATCAGCCACGGGTCGAAGTGCTGGACGTGCAGCAGCGCACCGGCAAAGTGCTGGTAAACGGGCTGATTTCCGGAACTTTCCCCGGCAGCCCGGCGCAGCTGCGCTACACGTTTCGCTTGAACGAGCAGGGGAAAATCGCCCGACTGGATATTTCCCTGTAACCATCGTGGCATACTGCCGCGCATGACTTTCGACTCTCCTCTCAGCGCCTGGCAACACGCCGTGCAACACAAGGGCTTCATCCAAGATGAAGCCCAGGAACACGCGGTCTGGGCGTTGCAAAAATGCCATGAAGCGCTGCACGCCGGGGCCGCTTCGGTCAGCGGCGTTTATTTGTGGGGGCCGGTCGGGCGCGGCAAGACCTGGCTGATGGATCAGTTCTATCAGTGCCTGCGGGTGCCGGCGCGACGCCAACACTTTCATCACTTCATGGGCTGGGTCCATCAGCGTTCATTCCAGCTGACCGGGATTGCCGATCCGTTGCGTGCGCTGGCCAGGGAGCTGGCGGCCGAGGTGCGGGTGCTGTGTTTCGATGAGTTGTTCGTCAACGACATCGGTGACGCGATCATTCTTGGTCGGTTGTTTCAGGTGATGTTCGACGAAGGCGTGGTGATCGTCTGTACGTCCAATCTGCCGCCGGATGATCTTTACGCCGATGGCTTCAATCGCGACCGGTTTGTGCCGGCGATTGCCGCGATCAAGGCGCATATGCAGGTGGTTGCGGTGAATGGCGCCGAGGATCATCGCTTGCATCCGGGAACGGGCCTGCAACGCTACTTTGTCGCCACGTCTGCAGTCAGTGCGCTGAACGAAGTCTTTCAGGCATTGACCGCCGGCCAAGCAGCCAGCGCCGAACCGGTGGCGGTCGGTCATCGCCAGTTGAACGTAGTCCAGGCCAGTGAAACGGTGTTGTGGTGCCGCTACGCCGATCTCTGCGAGCAGCCGTTCGCCGCCATGGATTTCATCGCGCTGTGCGACCGCTACACGGCTATTCTGTTGAGCGAAGTACCCAATCTCAGTGGGCAGAAACGCGAAGGGCGCATTGCGCGCGGCACCGAAGACGCCGCGCAGCGGGTAGTTGCGGGCGACCGTGAGTTGCCGCAATTGTCGGTTCACGACGACGGCGTGCGGCGTTTCATTGCGCTGGTCGACGAGTGCTACGACCGCAAGGTGCCGCTGTACATCGAAGCGCAAGTACCCATGGACGCACTGTACACCGAGGGTTATCTGGAATTTCCGTTCCGCCGCACCCTCAGTCGCTTGCAGGAGATGCAGCTGCAGCGTTTTGCCGAAGCTTGAATGGAAGAGGGCGCCGACATGAGCCAAGCGTTATCCCATCATTTGCTGACCATGGCCTACCAGAATGCCTGGGCCAATCATCGCCTGGCCAAGGCCTGGACGCAGCTGAGTGCGCCGGATCTGGCGGCGCCTCGGGTGAGTTTTTTTCCGAGCATTCGTCTGACCCTCAATCACATCCTCACCTGCGACTGGTTCTACGTCGATGCACTGGAACGCGAGCTACGCGGGGCCGAGCCGCATCCTGACTGTTATGTGTTTTTCAATGTGGACGAGCCGTTTACCGACGCCACGCATTTGCGCGAAGAGCAGGCTCATGTTGATCGGCGGCTGATCGCCTATTGCGAACAATTGCGCGATGCCGATCTGCCCCGGATCGTCACTATCGCCCGTGATACGCCGCAGCACGACAGCCGCTTGCGCATGCTTTCGCACCTGTTCGAGCATCAGCTTCATCACCGGGGGCAGGTGCATGCGATGCTCAGCGATACCGTGGTGAAACCGCCGCAACTGGATGAGTTTTTCTGCGTCGGCGAGAGCAGTCTACGCGCCGAGGACTTTGCCGAACTGGGCTGGACCGAAGAGTTGATCTGGGGGCACTGACGGGTAAAAAGCAAAAGTCTTTTGCATTTGTCGGTTGCCCGCCCGATCACCCCCGCGCTAATGTCAGGCAGCCTTTCAGTACGCACTTTGCGCGCCGGGGCTTTTGTGTTCGGGGATGGAAATGGATTCCGCAGAAATTCTTGTACTTCAGGCCAGCTACAGCAATCCAACGCACGCCGAGGCCATCGGTATCGTGCTCAACCACTATGCAGAAGACCCGATGGGCGGCGGTCATTCGCTCGACCCTGAGCTGCTGCGTCGCCTGCCCGAAGAACTGTCCCGGCGCCCGCATGCGTTCAGCGTGCTGGCCTTCGTCGGTGGTGAACCGGCGGGGCTGGTGAACTGCTTTGAAGGGTTTTCCACGTTTGCCTGCAAGCCGCTGGTCAACGTCCATGACGTGGCGGTGGTGGGCCGCTTTCGCGGTCTCGGCCTGAGCCAGAAAATGCTGCAGAAAGTCGAAGAAATTTCTCGCCAGCGCGGTTGCTGCAAAATCACCCTCGAAGTGCTGGAAGGCAACGCCGTGGCGCAGAATGCCTACAGCAAGTTCGGCTTTGCGCCGGGCATGTTCGACCCGGATCACGGGCGTATGCTGTTCTGGATCAAGAATCTGCAAGCCTGAAAGCCTGAAATGCCCCTCACCCTAACCCTCCCGAAACGTCGGACCGCCCAGAGGGAGAGGGGACTGACCGAGGTGTTTGGGCAAGATACGCCGACCTGAGACATCGAGCCGAACTCAGGTTTTGAAAAGCATGAAAATCGGCTCCCTTTCCCCCTCGCCCCTTTGGGGAGAGGGCTGGGGTGAGGGGGTTGGATCTTGCTGACCCAACCCCATCTGCGAACTCGCGACAGCATAAGGTCGAACATCCCGCTCATTGCCCATAAAAAAGGCGCCCCATTCAGGGCGCCAAACTGTCTTCTTCCAGGCCAGAGCGGAGCCACGGAAGGTCCATCGGTTGCTCGGTCAATCTCAGTCGCGATACGACTCGGTCACTTGCGCCGTCTGATCGGCGGGAACGCGAATTTCCTTCGCGTTGGCGTCGCTCTTCTGCTCGCTCTGGGCCTGGTGAACCGGGAAATTGTCGTAGTAATAACGCATACGCTCAGCGCCGCCCTCGGCAAAAACGCTGGCAGAACCCATGGCAAATAGCCCGGCAAGGATTGCGGTAGTGATTTTCATGGTGCCTCCTACTAAACAAGTGGGAGCCGTTCGTCCATGAAGCAGATCTCGGAAGAGAGTCTGGGAGGCCTGAATTAACGCGGGGTTAACGCCCGTTCAGTGGAGTTTTTGCAGCATGTTGCAGAACATTTGATAGTCGGGAACGGGGGGCACCTGTCAGAGCTGACCGTGGCGACGCATTGGATGGGGCAGAGGTAACAAGCGAAATTCGAGGCCGGCTGGATGAGTTTTCTGCGGACATGAAAAAGGGGCCGGTTTCGGCCCCTTCTGGTGTTACTTCTGCGCGACATCCGCCGGCGCGGCGTCGGGTTTCTTCGGCTTCATCAAACTGAAGTCGATCAGCGCACGCTGCTCGGTCTGGTACGGATCGCCGATCAGCAGAGGGCGAGCCTTGAAGCTGTCGCTGACCAGGCTCTTGCTGTGATCGAGTTCATCGAAGCTCAAACCGGCCAGGTCAGCCCAGGTGTGGATCAGATGCGAGCTGCTGTACGGACGATCGAGGTCGGCGGCGAAGTTCCAGTCGTGGTTGGCTTTCCACTTCGGCGACGCCCAGGCCATGAACGGGATGGTGTACATCGGCGCGGTCGGTTTGTTTTCGTTGCGGCCCAGAGTCTTGTGGCCCACTGAGTCGAACACGTCTTCACCGTGGTCCGAGAGGTACAGCAGGAAGCCGTTCGGATCGGATTTGGCGTAATCCTTGATCAGGCTCGACACCACGAAGTCGTTGTACAGCACGGCATTGTCGTAGCTGTTGTAGGTCGGGACCTGGTCGTCACGCACGCCGGTTGGTACGCCGGTGCGGTCCTGGAACTTGTCGAACGTCGGCGGATAGCGGTACTGATAGCTCATGTGCGTGCCGAGCAAATGCACAACGATCAGCTTGCGTGGCGCCGCGTCAGCCAGGGCCTTGTTGAACGGCTCGATCACATCACCATCGTACTGCGCGGCGTTCTGATTGCGGTTGTTGTTCAGGTACACCTGCTCGTCGGCCTGTTCGGAGAACGTGGTGAGCATGGTGTTGCGCTTGGTCATGGTCTGCTGGTTGGTGATCCAGAAGGTCTTGTAGCCGGCCTGTTTCATCATGCTGACCAGCGACGGTGTCGACAGGTACAGGTCGGGGTGCTCTTCGTCAGCGAAGGTCAGCACCTGCTGCAACGCCTCAATGGTGTACGGACGCGGAGTGACGACGTTGTCGAAAACCGCCAGTTGATCCTTGAGCTTGTCCAGTTCCGGCGTGGTGTTGCGCTGATAGCCATAAAGGCTCATGCGCTGACGGTTGGTCGATTCGCCGATCACCAGCACCAGGGTCTTCGGCTGGTCGGCCGAGGCGTCCTTGAGGTTTTTCAGCGGCGGGATCTTGCTCACGTTGTGCAGCATGCCCTGCATGTCGGCGAGGGTTTCCTGGTAACGGTGATAGGCCACGACCATCTGCCATGGCACCGCCGGCTCGATGCGGGTTTCGAATTTCTCGAAGCCTTGGGCGAAGGTGCCCATGCGCATTGTCTGTTTGACCAGCGGATAACCGATCACCGCAATGAGGATTGCCATCGCCGCGACGAATGCGCGGCCACGGGGCATGTATACCGGACGCAGACGCGTCCACAGGAAGTAAGCGAAGGCGGTGTGTGCGAGGAACGCTGGCACCATCCACCAGGCAAAGTACTGGGTCATGTACTCGCCGGCTTCAGAGATGTTCGACTCGAACATGATGAAGATGACGCTCTGGGAGAACTCCTGCTCATAGATGAAAAAGTAGCCCAGGCTGGCCATCGAGCAGGCCCACAGCACCACGCCAATGATGGCAGCGAGCAGTTTGGTGCGTTTGGGGAACAGCAACATCGGTGCTAGCCAGATCGCGCTCATGACGAACGCCTGACGGAACCCGGTGAAGCCGGAGGTGCCGGTCAGCTGGATCAGCAGTTGGGTGATACCCGAGAAGTACCAGAAGAATACAAACAGCCAGAGAAATCCGGCCCAATCGAAACCTGTCGCAGTCGTTTTGCTGCGTTTGAACAATGCCATTCGGCGCTCCAGCTCACTCGTTACAACCACCGCCGGAACATCCATGAAGCCGACGAACGGAGGCCGTACACGCAGGTACGGCCAGAATGGGGCGGAGTATTACGAAGAGAATGTGAAAAGTTTGTGAGTTGCCGCTTTGCTCTATAGAGAGGAGGGCAGCGATGGATCATGTCGGGAACAGCGGCGGCCGTTCCCGAAACAGGCGGGGATCAGGCGTGGGGGTGACGCTGAACGACCGGCAAAGGTTGCGGCTGCACACCTTGGGTCAACAGGCGCAGCTGCGCCAGCTCCTGTTTCAACTGGTCGCGTTCGTCTTTCAACTGGCGCAATTCATCGCGACGGATTGTCACGTACAGGGTTTGTGGCGGCATTGCTGTGTGTACTGTGCCCATTGCTCACCTCGCAAATGGCGTGCATCAACTGTAGGTCGTCCCCGCTTTGGGGTACTGACTTACTATCGGCGCCGATTTTGATTTCTTTTGCCTGTGAATGGAACTTTTTTATTTTTCATGGTCGGTGTGTCTTCGGCAGGATTCGGGGCGTTATCAGTCTGGATCGGGCACAATGCCCGGAAACTTCATCGCAACGCTCTGGACTAACCTCCATCAGTCGCGTTGGGCTATAACCAATGACACACATTTATTTGTAGTAAGGAGCATCAGCACATGCAACTCGGGATTATTGGACTGGGCCGCATGGGCGGCAATATTGCGCGACGTCTGATGCTCAACGGTCACACCACCGTTGTTTACGACCGCAATACCGCTTTCATCGAGAACCTGGTCGCCGAGGGCTCCACCGGCGTCGCCGACTTGCCGGCAATGGTTGCCGGCCTGGCCAAACCGCGTGCGGTCTGGGTCATGTTGCCGGCCGGCGCGCCGACCGAAGACACCATCAACACCCTGAGCACTTTGCTCGAAGCCGGCGATACCATCATCGACGGCGGCAACACCAACTATAAGGATGACATCCGCCGGGCCAAAACTCTGGCCGAGAAAGGCCTGCACTACATCGACGTCGGTACCTCCGGCGGCGTCTGGGGCCTGGAGCGTGGCTATTGCATGATGATCGGCGGTGACGCCGAAACCGTGCAGCGCCTCGACCCGCTGTTCGCTGCTCTGGCGCCGGGCATGGGTGATATCCCGCGCACCAAGGATCGCCAGTCCGACGACCACCGCGCCGAACACGGCTACATCCACGCCGGTCCCGCCGGTGCCGGGCACTTCGTGAAGATGATTCACAACGGTATCGAGTACGGCATGATGGCCGCGTTCGCCGAGGGCTTCGACATCCTCAAGACCAAGTCCAGTGAGCGCCTGCCGGAAGATCAGCGTTTCGACCTCAATGTGGCCGACATCGCTGAAGTGTGGCGCCGTGGCAGCGTGGTGTCGTCGTGGTTGCTCGACCTGACCGCCGATGCACTGGCCAGCGATCCGAAGCTCGACGGCTTCTCCGGTTCGGTTGCCGACAGCGGTGAAGGTCAATGGACCATCGAAGCGGCCATGGAACAAGCGGTGCCGGTACCGGTGCTGTCGAACTCGCTGTTCTCGCGCTACCGCTCGCGCGGTCAGGGCACCTTTGGCGACAAGATTCTTTCGGCCCAGCGCTTCGGCTTCGGCGGCCACGTGGAGACACCGAAGAAATGACCCATACGATCCGCAGAAAATCCAAGGCAGAACCCGCACCACCGACCACGCTGTTTTTGTTCGGTGCCCACGGCGACCTGGTCAAGCGCTTGCTGATGCCGGCGCTGTACAACCTCAGTCGCGACGGCTTGCTTGACGACAATCTGCGGATCGTCGGCGTTGACCACAACGCCATTACCGATGAAGCCTTCGCGCAGAAGCTCGAAGACTTCATCCGCACCGAAGTGGCGGCGAAGGTCGGCAAGGGCGATCAGATGCTTGATCCGGCTTTGTGGGCCAAGCTCGCCAAAGGTATCAGCTACGTCCAGGGTGATTTTCTGGACGACAGCACTTATTCCGCGCTGGCGGAGAAAATCGCCGACAGCGGCACCGGCAATGCGGTGTTCTACCTGGCCACCGCGCCGCGTTTCTTCAGTGAAGTGGTGCGCCGTCTCGGCGCGGCCAAATTGCTCGAAGAAACTCCCGAAGCGTTCAGAAGGGTGGTGATCGAGAAGCCGTTCGGCTCCGATCTGCAAACCGCCGAAGCGTTGAACGCCTGTTTGCTCAAGGTGATGTCCGAGAAGCAGATCTATCGGATCGACCATTATCTGGGCAAGGAAACCGTGCAGAACATTCTCGTCAGCCGGTTCTCCAACAGCCTCTTCGAAGCCTTCTGGAACAATCACTACATCGACCACGTGCAGATCACCGCCGCTGAAACCGTCGGCGTCGAAACCCGTGGCAGTTTTTACGAACACACCGGCGCCCTGCGTGACATGGTGCCCAATCACCTGTTCCAGTTGCTGGCCATGGTCGCCATGGAACCGCCGGCCGCGTTTGGCGCCGATGCGGTGCGCGGCGAGAAGGCCAAGGTTGTGGGGGCAATTCGTCCGTGGACCACTGAAGAGGCGCGGGCCAACTCGGTGCGCGGTCAGTACAGCGCCGGTGAGGTCGACGGCAAGTCGCTGAGCGGTTATCGCCAGGAGCCCAACGTCTCGCCTGAGAGCAACACCGAAACCTACGTGGCGCTGAAGGTGATGATCGACAACTGGCGCTGGGTCGGCGTGCCGTTCTACCTGCGCACCGGCAAACGCATGAGCGTGCGCGACACCGAGATCGTCATCTGCTTCAAACCGGCGCCGTACGCGCAGTTCCGTGACACCGAAGTCGACGAATTGCAGCCGACTTACCTGCGCATCCAGATCCAGCCCAACGAAGGCATGTGGTTCGACCTGCTGGCCAAACGGCCGGGGCCGGCGTTGAACATGGCCAACATCGAGCTGGGTTTTGCCTACAAAGACTTTTTCGAGATGCAGCCGTCGACCGGGTACGAAACCCTGATCTATGACTGCCTGACCGGCGATCAGACGTTATTCCAGCGCGCCGACAACATCGAAAACGGCTGGCGTGCCGTGCAGCCGTTCCTCGACGCCTGGCAGCAGGATGCGAGCGTGCAGACTTATGCCGCTGGTGAGGACGGCCCGCAGGCTGCTGAAGACCTGCTGACTCGCGATGGTCGCGTCTGGCATGGCCTCGGATGAGTGACTTTCCGCAACAACCTATCCGTTTTCTGCTCAGTGACATGGACGGCACGCTGCTGTTGCCCGATCACACGCTGAGCCAGCGCACCATCGAAGCAGTGCGTTCGCTGCGTGAGGCGGGCGTGTTGTTCAGCCTCGCCACCGGTCGACCGCCGAAAGCCATGTTGCAGCAGATCGAAGCCTTGGGTGTCGATTTGCCGACGGCGGCGTTCAACGGCGGCACTATCGTCAATCCTGACGGCAGTCTTTTGGTCGCGCATTACCTGCCGGCCAGCACCGCGCTGATTGCGCTGGCCACGTTTGCTGATCAGCCGGAAGTCGAGATATGGGTGTTCAGCGGCGGCGACTGGCTGCTCAAGGATCCGCACGGGCCAATGGTGCCGCGCGAGCAGCATGGCCTCGGTTATCCGCCGGTGGTGGTGGAGAGTTTCGAGCCGTATCTTGAGCGCATCGACAAGATCGTCGCGACCAGTAACAACACTGAGCTGTTGATCGAACTGGAGGCGCGCCTGTTGCCCAAGGTCAATGGCATGGCACAAGTGTCGCGTTCGCAACCGGTGTATCTCGACGTCACGGCGCAGGAAGCCAACAAAGGCACCGCGCTGGCGACGCTGGCCGAACATCTCGGTATTCCATTGGAGCAGACAGCGGCCATCGGCGATGGCGGCAACGACCCGGCGATGTTCCATTGTGCAGGCTTTTCGATAGCCATGGCCCAGGCGGAGGACGCGGTAAAGCGCCAAGCCGACGTGGTCACTGCGCCGAACACTGAAGACGGCGTGGCGCAAGCGATCGAGAAATACATCCTCCCTCGCTGAAAGCACGCAAAACCAAATGTAGGAGTGAGCCTGCTCGCGATAGCAATGTATCAGTCACCATTTCCTGGGC
>NZ_JBQYFW010000043.1:0-46653 GCF_056313565.1 Pseudomonas sp. 3B-A001-10F | reverse complement strand
GTCAGAGAAGACTGTGTTGACTGACACTCCGCCTTCGCGAGCAAGCTCGCTCCCACAGGGTTTATCAGTGGTGCCAGAAGTCAGTTCGCCGCCCAGAAGATGTAATCGGCCTGGTACTTCACCACTTCCTGCTTGCCCTTGTTCGCCGTTGTGCATTCGCTGCCCGGCGCCACGCCGCCCTTGAGCGCGACACGCTGGATGTAACTCACGCCGCTCATTGCGCCTTTACCCTCGGCGGGGTTGGCCTTGACCAGTTGATAGGGCAGGTTGCCCGGAGTCGACGGCGCCACGGCCAGTTGCGTGCCGGTGACTTTCGAACCGTCCTTGGCCTGCCAGGTCGCTGGTGGGCCGAAGTAGGTGCCGACCTGCTTGCCGCTGCGATCATTGAGCACCGCTTTCGGACCGACAAACGTCCACTCGGTCTGCCCGGCCGCGTTAGGCTTGTCGCGGCACTCGTAGGTGATCTCGCCGACGCCGGTGGTTTCCATCGCAATCTTGTGGCCGTCCGGCACTTTGATCGCGTCGGGGTAACTGCTTTGGGCGAAGGTCGTCGAGGACAGGGCGAGCAAACCGGTGAGGCCAATCAGTTGAGTGATGTTCATCAGTGTTATCTCCAAAAAAGGGTAGACCGCTGACAGCCGAAGAGGGCTGTTACAGGGACTACCCGTGACGGAGGCGTTTGGATGCAGTGCCTGAAAAATATTTTTCAAACCCCACCGATTTCCCCCTGTGGGAGCGAGCTTGCTCGCGAAGGCGGCCTTTCAGCTAATAGAGGTGGTGACTGACCCACCGCTTTCGCGAGCAAGCTCGCTCCCACAGGGTTTTGAGTCGGGCTTGAGGCCGGAGGCTTTCAGGAGTTCCTGGGTATAAGGGTGTTTGGGCGCGGCAAAAATCTCCCGCGACGAACCCTGCTCCACCACCTTGCCATCCTTGATCACCATCAAGTCATGCGCCAGCGCATGTACCACCGCCAGATCATGGCTGATGAACAAATAGGTCAGCCCATGCCTGATCTGCAATTGCCGCAACAACTCCACCACCTGTTTCTGCACCGTGCGATCCAGCGCCGACGTCGGCTCATCCAACAGAATCAGCGCCGGCTCCAGCACCAGTGCGCGGGCGATGGAAATGCGCTGGCGCTGGCCACCGGAAAACTCGTGGGGATAACGATGGCGGCTCTGCGGATCAAGGCCGACTTCCTCCAGCACCCGGATCACCGCCGCTTCCCGCTCAGCGTCAGTGCCGATACCGTGAGTCAGCAAGCCTTCGGCAATGATCTGCTGCACTGACATCCGTGGGCTGAGGCTGCCGAACGGATCTTGAAACACCACTTGAATCTGCCGCCGCAACGGCCGCATCAAACGTTGATTGAGCAAGCTCAGTTGCTTGTTACCAAAACGGATATTGCCCTCGGACTCGACCAACCGCAGTATCGCCTGACCCAGCGTCGATTTACCCGAACCCGACTCGCCGACAATCCCCAAAGTCTTGCCCCGTTGCAGGGTGAAGCTCACGCCGTCCACGGCTTTGATGTAATCCTGCTGGCGACTGAACAACGCCTTGGGCAATGGAAACCACACCTTCAAATCATCGACTTCGAGCAGGTTGTGGTCGTACTCACTGGGCACCGGCGCACCGCTCGGTTCGGCCTCGATCAGCAAGCGACTGTAAGGATGCTGCGGCGCGCGAAACAGCGTTTCGCAATCGGCCTGCTCAACGATCTCGCCTTTACGCATTACGCACACGCGCTGAGCGATACGCCGGACCAGATTGAGGTCATGGCTGATCAGCAACAGTGACATGCCCAACCGTTGCTGCAACTCGATCAGCAGTTCGAGAATCTTCTGCTGCACCGTGACATCCAGCGCCGTGGTCGGCTCATCGGCGATCAACAGTTCCGGCTCGTTGGCCAGCGCCATGGCGATCATCACCCGTTGCCGTTGTCCGCCGGAAAGCTGATGTGGATAGGCTTTCAAACGCTGCAACGGCTGGCGAATGCCGACCAGTTCCAGCAGCTCCAGAGTCCGTTCGCGGGCAGCGCGGCCCTTGAGGCCTTTGTGAATTTCCAGTACTTCGCTGACTTGCTTTTCCACGGTGTGCAGCGGATTCAGCGAGGTCATCGGCTCCTGAAAAATCATCGCAATGCGGTTGCCGCGCAGGCCGCGCATCTGCTGCTCGCTGGCGTGCAGCAAATCCACGCCGTTGTAGCGGATCGCGCCGCTGCTGCTGACGTTCTTGCCCGGCAACAGACGCAGAATCGAATGCGCCGTCACCGACTTGCCCGAGCCGGATTCACCGACCAGCGCCAGGCACTCGCCACGGCGAATATCCAGGTTCAAACCGTGCACCACTTCTTGCCCGGCGAAGGCCACGCGCAGATCGCGAATTTCAATCAGGTTGTCGTTCATCTCAGCTCCTTGGATCAAACGCATCACGGCAAGCCTCACCGATGAAAACCAACAAAGACAAAATCAGCGCCAAGGCGAAAAACGCCGTCAGCCCCAGCCACGGCGCTTGCAGATTGCGTTTGGCCTGACCGATCAACTCGCCCAGCGACGCAGTGCCGGCCGGCATACCGAAACCAAGAAAATCCAGCGCAGTCAGGGTGGCGATGGCGCCGGTGAGAATGAACGGCAGGTAGGTGAGGGTGGAGGTCATCGCGTTGGGCAGGATGTGCCGGCACATCAGTTCGTTGTCGGTCAGGCCCAGCGCTCGCGCGGCTTTGACGTACTCAAGACTGCGCCCCCGCAGAAACTCGGCGCGCACCACATCAACCAGCGCCAGCCAGGAAAACAGCGCCATGATCCCCAGCAACCACCAGAAACTCGGCGAGACGAAACCGGACAAAATGATCAGCAAATACAGCACCGGCAACCCCGACCAGATCTCCAGCAGCCGTTGTCCGAGCAAGTCGACCCAGCCACCGTAATAACCCTGCAACGCCCCGGCAACGATGCCGATCAACGCACTGATACCAGTGAGGATCAGCGCAAACAGAATCGAAATCCGCGTGCCGAAAATCACCCGCGCCAACACGTCGCGCGCCTGATCATCGGTGCCCAGCCAATTGCTCGATGACGGCGGACTCGGTGCCGGTTCGCTGAGGTCGTAATTGACCGTGTCGTAACTGAACGGGATCGGCGGAAACAGCATCCAGCCGCCCTGATCCTCAATCAGCTTGTGTACGTAACTGCTGGCGTAATCCGGTTGAAACGGCAGCTCGCCGCCGAAATCGGTTTCCAGGTAATCGCTGAGGATTGGGAAGTAGAAAGCGTCGTGATAACGGATCACCAGCGGCTTGTCGTTGGCGATCAACTCACCGCCCAGGCAAATCAGGCACAGACCGATAAACAGCCACAGCGACCAGCGTCCACGGCGGTTGGCTTTAAACTGCGCAACGCGGCGTTGGCCGAGAGGGGAAAGAGTGAACATCAGGCAGTCCTCGCCGAGAAGTCGATGCGCGGGTCGAGCAGGGTGTAGCAGAGGTCGCCGATCAGCTTGATCAACAAACCAAAGAGGGTGAACAGAAACAGCGCGCCGAACACCACCGGGTAATCCCGCGACACTGCTGCCTCGTAACTCATGCGCCCGAGGCCGTCGAGGTTGAAGATGGTTTCGATCAGCAAGGAACCGGCGAAAAACACCTCGATCAGCGCCGACGGCACACCGGCTACCACCAACAGCATCGCGTTGCGAAACACATGGCCGTAGAGCACGCGCCTCTCGGTCAAACCCTTGGCCCGCGCGGTGATCACGTACTGACGGCTGATCTCGTTGAGGAAGCTGTTTTTGGTGAGGATCGTCAACGTCGCAAAGCCGCCGATCACCAACGCCGTCACCGGCAACACCAGGTGCCAGAGGTAGTCGCCGACCTTGCCCAATGTGCTGAGGCTGTCGAAGTTGTCCGAGACCAGCCCTTGCACCGGAAACCAGTTCACGTAGCTGCCACCGGCAAACACCACGATCAACAGAATCGCGAAGAGGAGCGCCGGCATCGCATAGCCGATGATGATCGCCGTGCTGCTCCAGACATCAAACGCGCTGCCGTTCCTGATCGCTTTGCGAATGCCCAGCGGGATCGAAATCAGGTAGGTGATCAACGTCGCCCACAAGCCCAGCGACAGCGACACCGGCAGCTTCTGCACAATCAGATCGGTGACTTTGGCACCGCGAAAGAAGCTGCTGCCCAGATCCAGCTGCGCGTAGTTTTTCAGCATCAACCACAGGCGTTCGTGCATCGGTTTGTCGAAGCCGTAATGTTGTTTGATCTCCTCGATCAGCGCCGGATCGAGGCCTCGGCTGCTGCGCCCGGCGCCGCCAACCGCAGCGACCTCGCCACCACCGCCCATGCTGTGCCCGCCGAAGCCTTGCAAGCGTGCGATGGCTTGCTCCACCGGGCCACCCGGCGCGGCCTGCACGATGAGAAAATTGACCACCAGAATGCACAGCAGCGTCGGGATGATCAGCAGTAAACGTCGACTCAGATAACGCAACATGTCACTGGCCCCCCGCAAGCTGGCTGTGCATTTGTTGCGTGGTCAGCGCCTTGGCCGATACCTCCCACCAGGTGTTGAGGCCTTCGTCGTAGGCCGGTTGCACGGCCGGCATGCCGAAGCGGTTCTGATACACCGTCGGTGTGCCTTTGGAGTAGTAGTTGGGAATCATGTAGTAACCCCATTGCAGCACCCGGTCGAGGGCGCGGGCGTAATGCACCATGGCTTCGCGGGTGTTGGCCTGGACCAGCCCGTCGATCAGTTGATCGACCGCCGGATTGGCCAATACCATCGAGTTCGAGCTGCCGACTTGCGTGGCACTTTGCGAGGCGTACAGGCTGTACAACTCGCGGCCGGGCGAGACGATCGGATCGCCGCTGCGCGGGAAACTGGTGACGATCATGTCGTAGTCGCGGGCGTTGAGGCGGTTGACGTATTGCGCTGAATCGATGCGCCGCAAATTCAGGGTGATGCCGATCTGCGCGAGGGTGCGTTTGAACGGCAGCAACATGCGGTCGAAGCCGCCCTGACCGTCGAGAAAGGTGAACTCCAACGGCTCGCCAGCAGCGTTGACCAAGCGATTGTGTTGCGGCGTCCAGCCAGCCTCGGCGAGCAGCTTCAGTGCTTGCAGTTGTTTATCGCGGATGTAGCCGCTGCCATCGGTTTTCGGCGCCTGATAAACCTCGGTGAAGACCTCGTCGGGAATCTGCCCACGCAGCGGTTCGAGGATCTTCAATTCTTCGGCGTCGGGCAGGGCGGTGGCGGCCATTTCGCTCTTCGGCCAGAAGCTGTTCTGGCGCACGTAGAAGCCGCGCATCATCTGTTTGTTGGTCCACTCGAAATCCCACAGCAGGCTGATCGCCTGACGCACGCGGCGATCCTTGAAGAACGGGTTCTGCAGGTTGAACACGAAGCCCTGAGCGGCGGTGGGTTTGTCCGGGGCGAGGATCGACTGTTGCAAACGACCGTCGCGCAATGCCGGGCTGTCGTAGCCGACCACATAACCAGACGAGGAGAACTCGCGGTTGTAGTCGAACGCGCCGGCCTGCAGCAGTTGGCGGGCGACGTCGGTGTCGCCGTAGAAATTCACCGTGAGGGTGTCGAAGTTGTACATCCCGCGACTGACCGGCAGGTCTTTGCCCCACCAGTCCGGATCGCGCTCGAAACTGATGCTGCGCCCGGCGTCGACCTTGCTGACCCGGTACGGGCCGCTGCCCAGCGGTGGCTCGAAACCGCCGCCATTGGCGAAGTCGCGAGTTTTCCACCAGTGCTCGGGGACCACGCGCATCGTCGCCAGATCCAGCGCCAAGGTGCGGTTGAGGTTGTTCTTGAAGGTGAAGCGCACCTGCCGTGGGCCTTCGATCAGCACGTCCTGCACATCGGCGTATTGCTGGCGATAACTCAGGCTGCCTTTGGTCATCAACAGGTTGAAGGTGTAGCGCACGTCTTCGGCGGTGATCGGTGTACCGTCGGCGAAACGTGCTTTTGGATTGAGGGTGAAGCGCACCCAGAGTCCATCGGGATCGCGCTCGATCTGCTGCGCGACCAGTGCGTAAACGGTGTACGGCTCGTCGAGTGAACGGAACGCCAGCGGCGAATACACCCAGTCGTTGACCTGCACCACGGAAATGCCCTGATCGGCATACGGGCTGATGTAGTTGTACTGGCCGATCTCCATCGACGCGCGACTGAGCGAACCGCCCTTCGGCGCGTTGGGATCGACGAAATCAAAGTGCTGGAAGTTCGCCGGATACTTCGGCGCCTCGCCGTACACCGTCAGCGCATAGCTGCCAGCGGCCAGCGCCGAGGTGCCGTTGCACAGCAGCGCACTGCCCAAAAGCAGGCCCGCCATGTTGCGCAAAAAACTCATGCGATCACTCCTTAATTCCTGAATGCACACAGATCAAAACTGTAGGAGTGAGCCTGCTCGCGATGAGGCCAAGTCAGACCCTGCAAGGTTGACTGAAAAAACGCTATCGCGAGCAGGCTCACTCCTACAGGAGTTGCGGTGCTCTTGGTTAGAAGTGGTAAGTCATGCGCGCAAACAAAGTACGGCCCAGCGGGTCGGTGTAGCGCGGGTCATAGCCGCTCTGGAAGTTGTAGGCCTGGTTGGAGAACGGCGGGTTGCGGTCGAACACGTTCTTCATCCCGGCATCGACATCCAGCACCTTGTTGAAGGTGTAGCCGGCCGACAGGTCCCACACCGAATACGACGCCACGCGTGCGTGGGTGTCGCGGTCGTAGTCGTTGTAACCCGTGGTGAAGCGGTTGGTCAGTGCCGCCCGCGCCGCGCCGAAGGTCCAGCTGCCGGTGAGGTTGTGCTTCCAGCGCGCGATCACGCCGTCACCCTGGAAGTCGCCGACCTTGTCGGTGAACGGGCCTTTGATGGTGCTCTGGAAGTCGTATTCATCGACGTAGGTGCCTTGCAGGCCCAGACCGAACTGACCGTACGGCGTGTTCGGGAAGCGATAATCCAGCGACACATCGACACCGTTGGTTTCGACAATGCCGAGGTTGGCGTTGCCGGTGACGATGTAGTTGAGCGTGCCATCGGCGTTGCGCACGAAGCGATCCGGGTAAGAGCCGGCCTGATCAAACACGGTGGATTCCGGGAACGGCTGGATCTGGTTGGAGATGTGAATCCACCAGAAATCCAGACCCACCGAGAGGTTGTTGATCGGCTGATACACGAAGCCGAGGGTCACGTTACGGGCCTTTTCCGGGGCCAGATCTTCGTTGCCGCCGATCTGGTTGAGGAACTGCTGACCGCAATCACGGCCGCCGTTACCGCCCGGTTGCACCACGCCGCCAGTACACAGCACCGGGTCGTTGTAGTAACCCTGAGTGAAAGTGATGCTGCGCGGCGAATACAGCTCGTACAGCGACGGCGCACGGAAGCCTTCACTGTAGGCGCCACGCACCACCAGCTCTTTCAACGGCTGATAACGGAACGAGTATTTCGGGTTGGTGGTGCTACCGAAGTCGCTGTATTTGTCGTGACGCACGGCGGCGGACAGTTCGAGGCTGTCGAGCACCGGCACGTTGATTTCGGCGTAGGCGGCTTTGACGCTGCGGTCGCCCTCGACACTGCCGTTGGGGTCGATGCCGAGGCTCTGGATGTCGCCGGCGAACGACTCGAAGTCCTGATGGAATTTCTCTTTGCGGTACTCGCCACCCAAGGCCAGGCCGGACGGACCTGCGCCGAACCAGTCGCCGATTTCACGACTGATACGACCATCGAAACCGGCTACACGGCCCACAGCAGTGGAGTAGGCGCCGTGGTACGCCGCGTTGTCGATGTACTGCTGACCGGCGGCGGACTGCGGGCCGAACGGGTTGAGCAAACCACTGGCCAGACCATTGATCATCGCCTGGTCGCTGACAAAGCCATTGGTGACGCTGGAGACGATTTTGTTCTGGTTGTACGAGGCGCCGACGTTGTAATCCCAGCCGGCGACCAGACCATCGAAACTGAGCAGGAAGCGCTGGCTGGTGTTCTGGTCTTTCGATTCACGCGGGCCGGCCGCAGTTTCACGCCAGTTGACGTCGACCGGTTGGGTCGGGTCGAGGGCGAAATCGGTTGGCGCCGGGGTGATGCCGTTGCCGGGATAGTAGGGCGACGAAGAATCGAGGCTCAGACCGGTCAACGGCGCAGGGCCGATCGCCGTGGCGTTGTTGTTGCGCGACCAGAAGTACTCGAGATTGACGTTGTGATCGTCGCCGAGTTTGCCGGTGGTTTTGCCGAAGAACGAGGTCTTCTCGGTCTGTGGCACCAGGTCGATGTATTCACGGGTGCTGAAGCGGCACAAGCCGTCGCGAGCGATCAGGTTGGGGCCGTTGCAATTGCTGTTGGCCAGTGGGTTGGTGGCGTTGCCGTTCTGGCTGTAGTTGCCGGGAAACGCGGTGCCGGAGGTCTGATCGAGGCCGCGACCCGGGGCGTAGTCGGTGGCGAAGGAGCGGTCGTTGGCGTCGAGGTTCTGCTGCTTGTTGTAGTTGAACACGCCGAGGACGTTGAAGCGGTCTTCTTCCAGATCGCCGTAGCCCCAACTGGCGCTCATGTCTTTGGTTTGGCCGCCGCCGCTGTGGGTCGGGGTTTCGCCGCCGAGGGTCAGTTGGCCGTCGGTCAGGGATTTCTTGGTGATGAAGTTGATCACACCGCCGATGGCGTCGGTGCCGTACAGGGCCGAGGCACCGTCACGCAGGACTTCCACACGTTCGATGGCGGCAAACGGGATCATGTTCAGATCCACCGCGCCGCCGGCCGAGTTGGTCCCCGACAAGGCGTTGTTGGCCAGGCGTCGACCGTTGAGCAGCACCAGCGTCTTGTTTGCGCCGATGCCGCGCATGTCGGCGAATGAGGCGCCGCCAGTGGCTGCGCCCACGGAGCCTGCGCTGTTGTTGATCGACTGGCTGCCGGTGATGCGCTGCACCAGTTCGGCGGTGGTGGTCACGCCCTGTTTGCGCAGCTCATCGGCCTTGAGAATGGTGATCGGCACTGCCGTTTCCGCATCGACCCGGCGAATCGCCGAACCGGTCACTTCCACCCGTTGCAGTTGCGTGGTCGGCGCAACCACCGCCGCAGCCGCCGGGACGTTAGCGTTGTCGTCCTCGGCCGCCTGCACAGTCCCGGCGCCCATCCCCATGGCCACCAGATACAACGGAACAAAACGGTGACGAGAAATCGTTGCCACCAATGGTTTGAGCGTGAAGCGTGGAGTGTTCATCAGCATGGTTATTTCCGACTTTTTAGACGTTATCGAATTGGCCTTGTGAGCCCCTCATTGCTCCGCTATCGGTGATACCGCGTGCGGAAAACCACTTTCTTCAAGCAAGCCGATCCCATCCGAAGACGCGTGGCGTTTTTTCGGTCGGCTGGTTGCGACGGGAGTCAGCGAGCGGTGGCGGGCGTGTCTCTCAAGGCGCGCCCGCCACCGCACTCAATGGGTGGTCATCACCGATATTTTGGTGATGCCCGAGCGTTCGATCGACGCCATGGCTTTCGCCACCTGGCCGTAATTGACGGCGGAGTCGGCCTGCAACTGCACGCGCACTTCGCTGTCCTTGGCCTTGACCTCTTTGAGGCTGGCTTCCAGCGATTCCGGCGCCAGCTCGGTTTTCGCCAGATAGAACTTGCCGTCCTGATCGACGCTGACCACCACCGGATCCTTCTTCTCGGCGGGGGCGACGGCGTCGGTTTTCGGCAGGTTGACCTTGATCGCGTTGGTCATCAGCGGCGCGGTGACGATGAACACCACCAGCAGCACGAGCATCACGTCGACCAGTGGCGTGACGTTCATTTCGCTGAGCACTTCATCGCTGTCTTGAGTGGAAAAGGACATCAGCTGGCCTCCCGCACGGCGGCCGTGGTTTTGCTGGCGATGGCCTGACGGCTGATGGAAAACGCACTGCGCGAGGCGAGGGCGTCGAAGTCATGGGCGAAGTCATCCATGTCCGCCGAGGCCAGTTTCAAGCGGCGCAGGAAGAAGTTGTAAATCAGCACCGCCGGCACCGCGACAGCGATACCGACGCCGGTGGCGATCAACGCGTGACCGATGGGACCGGCGACCGCTTCAAGGCTGGCCGAACCGGTTTCGCCGATGCTTTTCAGCGCTTCCATGATTCCCCACACGGTGCCGAACAAACCAATGAACGGCGCGGTGCTGCCGATACTGGCGAGGATCGCCTGGCCGTTTTCCAGGGAGCGGCGTTCCTTCTGGATCTGCTGGCGCAGGTTGCGTTCCAGGCGATCAGAACGGTTGATGGTGTGCGCCAATTGCTGGGTGGTACGCGGCGAATCTTCCACCAGCAGCGCTTCGAAACCGCTGCTGGCGATACGCGCCAGCGAGCCCGGATACTGGCTGGCGTGTTCGGCGGCGGTGAGCAGATCCGGCGCGCCCCAGAAGGCTTTGCTGAATTGTTTGTTCTGCGCTTTCTGCCGCAGGTACTGCGCCGACTTGACCAGCAGGATCGCCCAGCTGACCACGGAAAACAGCACCAGACCCCAGAGCACGCCGGGGACAATCATCGAAGACAAATCGTTCATGGTGACACCTCGCTTGCGTTATTCGGTTGTGCGTTGATTGAGCGTTCGGTTATTGCGGCAATTTGAAATCGATGGTCTGGGTGGCGAAGCCGTCGATCGGCGTATCACCGCGTTTGGCCGGAATAAACTTCCAGTTCTTCACGGCGGCGACGGCGGCGTCATCCAGTTGCGGTTTGCCGCTGGATTTGGTCACCGTCACCGTGCCGGCGCGACCGTTGGCGAGTACCTGAATGCGTAGCACCACGCTGCCTTCCCAGTTGCGCCGCAGTGCCAGCGACGGGTATTCCGGCGGCGGATTGCCAAGGCTGGCGAGACCGGAAATCGCTGCCGACTCCTTGACCGGACCCGGCGCGGCGGCAGGGGCCGGTGGCGCGCTCGGGGTGGCCGGGGCAGCAGGAGCCGCCGGTTGTGCCGGCGCCGGTGGCGCTTTCGGTGGCTCGACCTTTTTCACCGGTTTCGGCTTCTCGACCGGTTTCGGTTTTTCGATAGGCTTGGGTTTCTCCACCGGTTTCGGTGGTGGCTTGACCGCGTCCTCGTCTTCCACCGGTTGTTCCGGTTCCGGCGGTGGTGGCGGAGGAGGCGGTGGTGGCGGTTCCGGTGTGGGCGGTGCCGGTGGCGTCGGGCTGGTCAGCTCAACGGTCATTTCCGGAATCTGCGGTGGCGTTGGCAATGGCTCGGTTCTGGATTGCTGGAGAAACCACCAGGCGCCGCCGTGTATCAGCGCCGACACAGCCACCAGCAACACCATCTGCTGTTTATTCAGACCGCCGGGTTGCGAAGTGTTGGCTTTAAACGCCGGCCTGCCCGGAGGCGGCGGAATTGGCGCTTCCCGCAACGACCCCGGCAGGGTTCTGTGCTTTACCGCATCGTTCATTAAAGCTCCCTCGGGTTGATGAAGGGCAATAAGGTGCCGTCCGAACATCCAGGAGATGTTCGAGTGGGTGGGTGCAACTTTCTTCAAGGTGAGCAGAAGCCGATAGTTGAACTATCCGGTTAACAAGGCTTGTGCAAACTTACTGGCTTGGCGTCATCGACTTTGAGTGTTCATTGGCCATTCCCTGGTTGTTCTTCTATTGCGTAAGACAACGGTCGGTGTCTCATGCTTGTTACACATAGCAACCGCTGTGCCAGATATTGCTGAAATGTAGAGTGCGTATTTCATGAGTGTTACCCATGTCGCATTTATATAAGTTTTAACCTTGTCGTGGTTTTTCCATGGCGCGCAGATTGCCGTTACTCCGGTCGAGGGAGCTTTTTCACAGGCGAGTCAGGCTGTGCGCCATATCACGCTGATCGGCGGGATAGAGCGGCGGCTTGGCTTGCGGCCAGGGCACTTGCTGGTGCGCGGCGGACCGAATTGGTGCGGGTCAATGTTTTAGCGGCTCACGGGGCATGTTCCTTGTTGTTGGTTAAATGAAATCACTGTTTGAAGTATTGAATAGTTCAAATCCGTGGAGCGGTTTTGGTGCACTTGAAGTGGCGCTGAAAGTTATTGTTCGACAATCCTGCTATCGTTCAATGCGCACTGCGTTTGCGTAGTAACTGTCCGAGTCTTATTTAAAAAATAAATAGCACGCTGCCGTCGGCCAATAACTCATTGGCGAACGCAGTGCGCTGTCGAGGTGTCAGGTAATAAAGTAAGTGTGAAGGCAGCCGGGACTGTTCGGATGAACTCGGCGGCGAACGGATAAATGCAAAGAGGCTGTGATGCGGCAGAGCGTTTGAAGATTCACGCGGTGAACTCCTTGTTGCCAGCTCGGATACGCGAACTTTTGGTTCGGTATCGCACCTTACAAGAACGCGGATAGCGTTCGATGAATGCTCTTGGTGCGGGATGGGCACCGCCAGCGCTGTTTTGCGAGGTTTGAATTCGCAAGTCGCGAGTGCATGGGAAAACCGTGCCAAAACCGATACACAGGCAGATTTTTTCTACACCCACGCTACAGCCATCTACCCTGTGGCAATGGTCTTTTCGGGGGGATTGGATATGTACCAGCTCTACGGGCACAGAAATTCAGGCGCAGCCGCCATCGAAGCGGCGCTGGAGCTGTGCCAGATCGCTTACCGTTTCATTGATATCGAAGCCAGCACCGAAGCTGCCGAGGCGTTGGCGCAGCTCAATCCACTCAAGCAGATACCGACCTTGCAACTGCCCGATGGCAGCGCCATCACCGAGAGCGCGGCGATCCTGATTCATCTGGGCCTGACATTTCCCAAGTCCGGCCTGCTGCCAACCAAGGCGAATGATCGCGACCAGGCCATTCGCGGCCTGGTCTATATCGTCAGCAATTGCTACGCAGCGATCGGCGTCATCGATTATCCGGAGCGCTGGCTGCTGATGCCCGACGAAGCCTCGCAGCAAAATCTGATCGCTGGTGCGCGTGCGCGTTTGCACTGGAGTTGGGAGGTGTTTGCCGACCAGTTTTCTGCAGAGTTGTATCTGGATGACGAAACGCCGGGAGCGCTGGATGTGCTCGCGGCAGTGGTGACACGCTGGGCGGGCAGTCGCGAGCATTTGCGCCAGACGCGACCGGGGTTTTATGCGTGGTTGCAGCGGATTGACCGGCATCCGGTGCTGGCGCCGGTCTTCGCCCGGCATTGGCCGTCCTGACCGACGATGATCGTTCCCACGCTCCGCGTGGTAATGCAGCCCGGGACGCTCTGCGTCCCAAAGCGTGACGCAGAGCGTCACGGGAGGTATTCCTTTGCTGCGCGTGGGAACGATCATGAGGAGGACGGGGATTATTCCCCGCGAATGTACTGCTCCAGTTGCTTGATCAGCTCTGCCTGTTCGGCAATCGCTTCCTTGACCAGGTCACCGATCGACAGCAAGCCGATCAACTTGCCGTTCTCCACCACTGGCAAGTGGCGCAGGCGTTTGTCCGACATGATGCCCAGGCAGGTGTCGACAGTTTGGTGGGTGTCGACGGTGATCACGTTCGCCACCATGATGTCGCGCACCGGCGTGCCCACGGATGAGCGGCCATGCAGCACCAGTTTGCGTGCGTAATCGCGTTCACTGATGATGCCGACCACCTTATCGTCTTCGACCACCAGCAAGGCGCCGACGTTTTTCTCGGCCATCTTCATCAGCGCTTCGAGCACCATGTGATCAGGCTTGATCTGGTGCACTTCCTGATTTTTCTGATCTTTGAGCTTGAGCAGTTGGGCGACGGTCTTCATGGCGGTTACTCAGGTGTTGTCGTTGTTCTCCAAGCATCGTAGACGCAAGCGCGTAGGGCAAGGTGGCAAAGCGGCAGATAACACGCAAAAAACGTCATTCGCCGGTTTTTTCCGTGGTTGACGCCGATTTATCGCCAGGGTCATCCCGTGCAATGCCGCGTAGAATGCCCCTCTGTTTCAATTTCTGAGGTTGCAGTGGTGGATTTACCGCAGGGCTTCGTCCTGACCCGGCATTGGCGCGATACCGCGGCCGGCACCGAAGTCGAGTTCTGGCTGGCGACTGACGCCGGGCCGCGCCGTGTGCGTTTGCCGCATCAGCCGTCGGTGGCGTTTATTCCCGCCGAGCAGCGCGCAGCGGCCGAACGTCTGCTGCATGACGAGAAGAATGTCGAACTGCGCCCGCTGGCCTTGCAGGATTTCGAACATCGCCCGGTGCTCGGTCTGTATTGCCAGCAACACGGCCAATTGATGCGCCTGGAAACCGCGCTCAACCGCAACGGGGTCGACGTTTTCGAAGCCGATGTGCGCCCGCCGGAGCGCTATCTGATGGAGCGCTTTATCACCGCACCGGTGCAGTTCAGCGGCACGCCCGATGCCGACGGCGTATTGCTCAACGCCCAGCTCAAACCTGACCCCGATTATCGACCGAAGCTGCGCCTGGTCTCGCTGGACATCGAGACTACCGAAACCGGCGAGCTGTACTCCATCGCGCTCGAAGGCTGTGGCGAGCGTCAGGTGTACATGCTTGGCGCGCCGAATGGCGATAACAGCATCGTCGATTTCGACCTCGAATACTGCGACTCGCGCACCATCATTCTGAAGAAGCTCAATGACTGGTTCGCGCGCCACGACCCCGACGCGATCATTGGCTGGAACGTCGTGCAGTTCGATCTACGCATCCTCCACGAACACGCGCGACGCCTCGGCGTGCCGCTGAAAATCGGCCGTGGCGGCGAAGAAATGCAATGGCGCGAACACGGCAGCCGCAATCACTACTTCGCCTCGGCGGCGGGGCGGCTGATCATCGACGGTATCGAGTCGCTGCGTTCAGCGACCTGGAGCTTTCCTTCCTTCAGCCTGGAAAACGTCGCCCAGACCCTGCTCGGCGAAGGCAAGTCCATCGACAACCCGTACCAGCGCATGGACGAAATCAACCGCATGTTCGCCGAGGACAAACCGGCGCTGGCCAAGTACAACCTCAAGGACTGTGAACTGGTCACGCGGATCTTCGCCAAGACTGAATTGCTGACCTTTTTGCTCGAACGCGCCAGCGTCACCGGATTGCCGGCGGACCGCAGTGGCGGCTCGGTGGCAGCATTCACGCATCTGTACATGCCGTTGATGCACCGCCAGGGTTTTGTTGCGCCGAACCTCGGCACCAATCCGCCGCAGGCCAGCCCCGGCGGGTTTGTCATGGACTCGCAACCGGGCTTGTACGAATCGGTGCTGGTGCTCGATTACAAGAGCCTGTATCCGTCGATCATCCGCACCTTTTTGATCGATCCGGTGGGCCTGATCGAAGGCCTGCAACACCCGGATGACGCCGACTCCGTGGCGGGTTTCCGTGGCGCAAGGTTCTCGCGTACTCGCCATTGCCTGCCGTCGATCGTCTCGCGGGTGGCCGAAGGTCGGGAGACCGCCAAGCGCGAGCACAACGCACCGCTGTCGCAAGCGCTGAAAATCATCATGAACGCCTTCTACGGCGTGCTCGGCTCCAGCGGTTGCCGCTTCTTCGATACGCGGCTGGCCTCATCGATCACCCTGCGCGGTCACGAGATCATGTTGCGCACGCGCAAGCTGATCGAAGAGCAGGGCCACGCGGTGATCTACGGCGACACCGACTCGACCTTCGTCTGGCTGCGTCGTCCGCACGGGCAGGAAGAAGCGGCCAGCATCGGTCATGCGCTGGTCAAGCACGTCAACGACTGGTGGCGCGCGCATGTGCGTGAAGAATATGGGCTAGAAAGCGCCCTCGAACTGCAATTCGAAATTCACTACAAACGTTTCCTGATGCCGACCATTCGCGGCGCGGAGGAGGGCAGCAAGAAACGTTATGCCGGTCTGGTCACCCGTGCCGACGGCAGCGATGAAATGGTCTACAAAGGTCTGGAAACCGTGCGCACCGATTGGTCGCTGCTGGCCCGGCAATTTCAGCAGGAACTCTACGAGCGGATTTTCCAGCGCAAGCCCTATCAGGATTACGTGCGCGACTACGTGCGCAAAACCCTTGCCGGCGAATTCGATGATCGGCTGGTGTACCGCAAACGCCTGCGCCGCACCCTCGACGATTACGAGCGCAACGTACCGCCGCATGTGCGTGCGGCGCGGCTGGCCGACGACTACAACGCGCAGCACGGGCGCCCACGGCAATACCAGAACGGCGGCTGGATCAGCTACGTCATCACCCTGGCCGGCCCGGAGCCTTTGGAAGTGCGCCGCGCCGCCATCGACTACGACCACTACATCACCCGGCAACTGCAACCGGTGGCGGATGCGATTCTGCCGTTTGTCGACGACGATTTCTCAACCCTGATCGGGGGGCAACTGGGCCTGTTTTGAGTCGAGCAATTGCAGCGTCCATTCATCGAGAATGCCGTGAAAATAGCGCTCCAGCGCTTGAGTGAACACGCTGTCTTCAGCGGCGAACTGAGCAAACAGGGTCATCGAGGAATGAAACTTCAGGTCATCGGGATGGCCGAAAATCTCCGCGATCGAGCGCTGTTTCACCTTCAGCACTAACTGCGTGCAGGTACGCAGGCGCGCGCCGAGCAGCTCGTGGGCCAGATAGGCCCGGGCTTCCTCGGCTGAACCGATGGCGAAGCGCCGGGACATTTCACTGCCGCCCAGGCCGGCGAACTGCGGAAAGACAAACCACATCCAGTGGCTGCGTTTGCGGCCCTCATCGAGTTCGCGTTGCACGCGCTCGAACACCGGGTCCTGGGCCTGGACAAAACGTTGCAGGTTGAACGGGTCGTACTGATCTGTGCTTCTCATCGCGAAGCCCTCGCCAGTCGGCGGCTCAGACCATGGCCAGCCGCTGCTTGCGTTGTGGCGCTTGAAACACCTGGTCCAGCGCCGCCAGATCCCCGGCCTCCAGTTGCAGTTGCGCGGCTTGTGCATTGAGTTGCACGTGTTCCGGTCGCACAGCCTTGGGAATCGCAATCACACCATCCTGACGCAGAATCCACGCCAGCGAAACCTGTGCGGGGGTTACGCCATGACGAGCGGCAATCTCATTCAGTACCGGTTCAGCCAGCATCGCGCCGCCCTGGCCGATTGGACAGTAGGCCATCAGCGGCATGCGCTGCTGTTGGCACCACGGCAGCAGATCGAATTCGATACCGCGCTCTTCGAGGTTGTACAGCACCTGATTGGTCGCGCAGGCGGAACTGGAGAGTTCTTCAAGATCATCGACATCGAAATTCGACACGCCCCAACGGCCGATCTTGCCGTCCTCGCGCAGGCGTTCGAAGGCCTCGACGGTTTCTTCCAGCGGATACTGGCCGCGCCAGTGCAACAGATAGAGGTCGATGTAATCGGTGTCGAGCCGCCGCAGACTACGCTCGCAAGCTTGCGGGATGCCCTTGCGGCTGGCGTTGTGCGGGTAGACCTTGCTCACCAGAAACACCTGATCGCGAATGCCGGCAATGGCTTCGCCAACGACTGATTCGGCGCCGCCCTCGGCGTACATTTCGGCGCTGTCGATCAGAGTCATGCCCAACTCGATACCCGTGCGCAGCGCGGCTACTTCACGCTTGTGCGCCGAGCGGTCTTCGCCCATGCGCCAGGTGCCTTGGCCAATGATCGGAACCTGGACGCCGGCCAGTTCGAGGGTACGCATGCAAACCTCCTTGCTGAATGTGTCGATACCTTTTAGTGGGCAGCAGGATAGACCAGATCGTTCCCACGCTCTGCGTGGGAATGCAGCCCGGGACGCTCCGCGTCCCTTCGCGAGCTGGAACGCGGAGCGTCCCTTGAGGCATTCCTTTGCTGCGCGTGGGAACGATCAGGTACGGCGGGGCGAGTTATTTTGCGGAGAACTTCAACACCACGCTGTGGCTGTAAGTCTGCCCCGGATCAAGCCGAGTACTCGGGAAGTCCGGCTGATTTGGCGAATCCGGATAATGCTGAGTCTCCAGGGTAAACGCGCCCCAGTGCGGATACACCTTGCCACCCTTGCCCTTGACCGTACCGTCGAGGAAGTTGCTGGTATAGAACTGCACACCCGGTTCCGTGGTGAACAACTGCAGCACGCGACCGGACTGCGGATCGCTGACCTCAGTCGCAACTTTGCCGATATCGCCCTTGGTATCCAGCGCCCAGTTGAAATCAAACCCACCCTGTTTCGGCTCAGCGAATTTCAGCTGCGGATGATCAGCCTTGATGTGCGTGCCGATCGCAGTGGGTTTGGTGAAGTCCATCGGTGTGCCGGCCACGGGCGCCAGTTCGCCGGTCGGGATCAGTTTGGCGGTGACCGGGGTGTAATGGCTGGCGTGCAGGGTGGCGACCTGTTTGAGGATGTCGCCATTGCCGGCGCCGGCGAGGTTGAAGTAGCTGTGGTTGGTCAGGTTGAGCACCGTCGGTTTGTCGGTGCTGGCCTTGTAGTCGATGCGCAGTTCGTTGTTATCGGTGAGGCGATAGGTCACCTCGGTGGTGAGGTTGCCGGGGAAACCCATTTCGCCGTCCGCCGACAGATAGGTCAGGGTCACGCCGACGGAATCCTTGTCCTCGGTTTCCTGGGCTTTCCAGACTTTCTTGTCGAAGCCCTGTGGGCCGCCGTGCAGCGCGTTGGTCTTGTCGTTCTGCGGCACTTGATAGCGCTTGCCGTCGAGTTCGAAGGCACCTTCGGCGAGGCGATTGCCGAAGCGGCCGATGGTTGCGCCGAAGTAGGCGGTGCCTTTCTGGTAACCCTGTACATCATCGAAGCCGAGCAAGACGTCGTCGAACTTGCCGTGCTTGTCGGCGACTTTCAGCGATTGCAGGGTCGCGCCGTAGGTGATGACGGTGGCCTGCATGCCGTGGCTGTTGCGCAGGATGTATTGCTCGACGGGCGTGCCGTCATTGGTTTTGCCGAAGGCTTTGTGTTCGGCGCTGAGGCCGGCCGCGTTGGCGGAGAGGGTGGCGATCATCAGGGACAGTCCGAGGCCGGAGAGCAGGTGACGGGATTGAAGCATGGTTGACCTTCCTTTTTGTTGTTGTTTTTGAAAGCGGCGTTCTATCGGTATGTTGATCACCGAAAAAACAAAGTAGTCATACTAAATACTCATCAGGTGAAAATTTATAGCTGATTAATCGTTTATTTCAACAATAAAGACAGACTAAATTGCAGGTCGTGGCAGGTGGAAGGACGACCGGGCATTCGGTGCACTGCACTTTTTCGCAATCGGCGGCTCTATCCATGGCCAGGATGCGGTGACTCCCGCCGCACAGGAATGTGCCTGTTCGAGATTTCATGCCGAGAGCTTTTGCCCTGATCGCTGCTTTTTTCCGCCGCCCGTGCCTGTTGCTGGCCTGTTTGTCGTCGCTGCTGTTCAGCGGTTGCAGTCACCAGGACGGCAACGGCTTCTTCAATCAGATGCGTGAAGGGCAGCCGCAGGAGTTCCTGCAGACCAGCGTCGACCGCATGGCCACGTTGGCGATGCGCGACAACCTCAGCAGCCTCTATCGCTTGCAAGCCAAGCTGTACCTGCGCAACCCGGACGAGCTGCGCAAGTCAGGGTTCCTCAACATCCATGCCGCTGTGAAGCAGGTGCGGATGGCCGTGGAGCAGCAACAGCCGTTGCCGGTGCTTGGCGGTCGAAAAGATCTGGCGGCGCTCAGCTATGCGATGAGTCCAGAGTTTCTCGGCGACCGTGTCGGCGCGTTCATCTATGCCATCGGCAGCATGCTGGTCACCGCCCATGGCAATCGCACTGAGTTCTATATGACCGATGCGATCAACCCGACGTTCGTTCACAACGCTGCACGCAATATCGAAAAAGCCACGTGGATTTTGTCCCAGCGGCAGAACAAGGAAGGGCAGCCGCTGCTGTTTTCAAATGAGATCTCGGAGGAGGGCAGCAACCTGAGCTTCGCCACCGAGTTCGGCAAAATCGTCGCGCGCCTGGACCTGATCACGCAGATGCTTGATGAGCGTTATCGGCGGATCGGCCTCAATTACGCGCAAAGTCTGCTCTTCCTGAACTTCCTGCCCGTGCAGTGAGTTCCACGAAAACCTGGGGAGTGCAGAGATCAAATGTGGGAGCGAGCCTGCTCGCGAAAGCGGTAGATCAGTCAACACTTCAGTGCCTGAAAGAGCGCACTCGCGAGCAGGCTCGCTCCCACATTGATCGAATAGTGAAGGTGGTTTTTGTATACAATCCGTCACCGCTATTGATCAAAATGGAGCCGCCCCCGTCATGACCGACCCCGCCAGCGCCGATTTCAGCCGCGTCGACCGCACCGCCCGTGCGGACAAACTGCCCTATGCCGCGTTGCTGGCGTTCGCCATGACCGGCTTCATCGCCATTCTCACCGAGACCCTGCCTGCCGGACTGCTGCCGCAAATCGGTGCCGGGCTCAACGTCAGCGAAGTGTTCGCCGGGCAACTGGTGACGCTGTATGCACTGGGTTCGATTGTCGCGGCGATTCCGCTGACCGTCGCCACACGCGGCTGGCCTCGGCGCCGGGTTTTATTGATGACGGTCGGCGGGTTTCTGTTGTTCAACACCGTCACCACGTTCTCCAGCCATTACGGTTTGACCCTCGCCTCGCGCTTTCTCGCCGGGATGGCGGCGGGGCTGTCGTGGGGGATCATGGCCGGGTATGCGCGCGGCATTGTGCCGGTGCATCAACAGGGTCGAGCACTGGCGATTGCCATGCTTGGCACCCCGGTGGCGCTGTCACTGGGCACGCCGGCGGGGACGTGGCTGGGCAATCTGATCGGCTGGCGTGCGTCGTTCGGGATCATGTCGGCGCTGGCTCTGGTGCTGGCCGCGTGGATCGTGATCGCGGTGCCGGATCGTCCGGGGCAGGCCAGTGACGAGCGTCTGCCGCTGCTCGAATCGATGCGCCTGCCGGGTGTGCGACCGGTGTTGTTCGTGGTGCTGACGTGGATGCTCGGACACAACATTCTCTACACCTACATCGCGCCGTTTCTGATGCAGGCCGGACTGGCTGACCGGGTTGATCTGGTGCTGTTGGTGTTTGGCCTGTGTTCGCTGGGCGGGATCTGGATCATTGGTCTGCTGGTGGATCGCTGGTTGCGCTGGCTGACGTTGATCAGCCTCGCGGTGTTTGCGTTGACCGCGCTGGTGTTGGCAGTGGCAGCGCCGTCACCGCTGATCATTTATGCCTGCATGGCAGTGTGGGGCCTGTCGTTTGGTGGCTCGGCCACGTTGCTGCTGACCTCGGCGGCGGACTCGGCCGGTGATCACGTCGACGTGGTGCAGGCGATGCTCACCACGTCCTGGAACGTAGCGATTGCCGGCGGCGGCTTGTTTGGCGGGTTGTTGCTGGATCGGGCCGGGGCGATGTCGTTTCCGTGGGCGTTGCTGATTTTGTCGCTGATCGCGCTGACCACGGTGTGGGTCAACAAACACCACAGCTTCAAACCGGGTCGAAGGGTGCATTAACTCTGGAAACCACCGCTCCCACAGGGATAATTGTGGTGAGGTCGATATGGCATAACGATAGACCGCATCGATATATGTGGTTATAAGAAAAATCGCTATGCTGCGGGCTAGATTTTCCTGTCGTTTTTCTGGACGGTTTAATGGAATTGGCAAATTTCGGCCTGGTGATTGCCGGGCTGGTGGTGGGGTTTATTGTCGGCATGACCGGTGTCGGCGGTGGTTCGTTGATGACGCCGATCCTGCTGTGGTTCGGCATCAACCCGGCAACGGCGGTGGGCACTGACCTGCTGTACGCCGCCATTACCAAATCCAGTGGCGTCCTCGTTCACCGCAAAAACAAGAACATCGACTGGGCCATCACCGGTTGGCTGACCCTCGGCAGCGTGCCGGCGGTGGCGATGACCTTGTGGTTCCTCAGCACTCTGCACACCGCGCCGGACGCGATGAATGCCATCATCAAGCAAGCGCTGGGCTTCGTCCTGTTCGCCACGGCGCTGGCGATCTTCTTCAAGAAGCGCTTGCTCGACTTCGCCCACAAACGCGCCGGCGGCAACTACAACCCGAGCGGTTCGCGCCTGAACGTGATGACTGTGATCACCGGTCTGATCCTCGGCACCATGGTCGCCCTGACCTCGATCGGCGCGGGCGCCCTGGGCACCGTTGCGCTGTTCATCCTCTATCCGCTGCTGCCGACCCGCCGTCTGGTCGGCACCGAAATCGCCCACGCCGTGCCGTTGACCCTGGTTGCAGGCCTCGGCCACGCGAGCATGGGCAATATGGATTGGGGGGTGCTGGGCTTCTTGTTGGTCGGCTCGTTGCCGGGCATCTGGCTCGGCAGCCATCTGACCGGACGCATCTCCGATGAAGTGCTGCGCCCGTGCCTGGCGACGATGCTGGTGCTGATCGGCTACAAACTGGCGTTCTGATCCGGCCCCGCCAAATACGGTCTCATGTAGGAGTTGCCGCAGGCTGCGATCTCTTGATGTTGTTTTTAAAGATCAAAAGATCGCAGCCTGCGGCAGCTCCTACGGGGTGTCTTACCGGCGGATGGCGTACTTCATCACCGTCACCGGCAAATCGTCGTAGACCAGCTCTTCAACCACTTCCCAACCCAGCCGCGCATATAGCGACTGCGACGTGTCGGTGTAAAGATACAACTCAGGCACACCCAGCGCCGCCGCTTCTGCAACCACTCGATTGACCAGTTGCGAAGCAATCCCGCGACCGCGTTCCTCAGCCTTCACATAAACGCCTGCCAGCCACGGCGTCAGATTCGGGCGCAGCTTCAGATCGCTTTCGATCAGCAGCGCGCCGCCCAGCAAACGTGAACCCTCAAGCGCTACCACCACGCTGGGCACTGCGCCTTTGCCGCAGGATTCGCGCATGTGTTCGATACGGTCCTCGACGGTTTGCCCGGGGCGAAACTCGCCCCACTCCTTGAAGTTGAGCGTGGCCAGTTCTTCGATCAATTCGGGGTGATCGCACAGGTAATCGATGTGCATGCGGCTGAACTCCATTCCATTGGCAGAACCACCACCCTAATGCGGTCATAAAAGGTAATCAAATCCGCGTTGCGATCACCTCGGATATGTTGCGCAATGTCGCGCCTGTCCTAAGCTTCTGACTAGGCGGAAGATATTTGCCGGGTTGTCCCGGAACAATCGCCACGATGCGCAATCATTAGAGCGTGGATATCAAAAGGAGATGCGCATGCTCATCAGGTCATTGACCCTGACACTCTTGCTGGCGATTGCCGGCCCCTTGTTCGCCGCTGACAACGATTCGCCCATCGCCGGGGACATGGGCCGCGCCCGACCGCTGATCGTGATCGCACAAAGCACGGTCGACCCCGTGTGGATAGGCCTTAAAAAGTCGCTGGAAGACCCCGCGAACAAAAAAGGCGTAGCCGACCGCAACATCAAGGTCTACACCATCCTCAACATGTCCGGCCAACTCGACGGCAAGGACATGGGCCAGCAAGACACCATGGCGCTGATCCGCGCATTGAAACTTGGCGCCGGCGCGTTACCCAAAGTGATTTTGGTGGGCAAGGATGGCGAGAAGAAACTGGAAAGCTCCGGGGACGAATCGAAGTCGGTGGATTTGAAGAAGATCTTTGACACCATCGATGCCATGCCGATGGCTGAGAAGGAAGCGGCCGCTGCGGCTCAGGCGCCAGTTGCTGCTACGCCGGAACCTGCCAAAGGCGCGAAGAACGCGAAGCCGACCAAGCCTGCGAAACCGAGCAAGCCGCCGGAAATGCCGGATGATTGATCGCGCTGTCACTGAATAAAACGCGTCCCCTGTAGGAGTGAGCCTGCTCGCGATAGCGGTGTATCAGTCACCATCAGCGTTGACTGATACACCGCTATCGCAAGCAGGCTCACTCCTACATATTTGCGGACACCGAAGCCCTCACTGCAACCTGTCTACCCACGGCTATCGCCCTCATCAAGCAGGTAAACCAGCACACCTTTGGTATCACCTACGACCAATGGAGAATGCGTGGTCAGCACGAACTGGCAATTGGGAAAGGTCGTGCTTAATTGCGCTATCAGACCGAGCTGCCATTGCGGATCCATGCGCAATTCCACATCGTCGATCAGAACAATGCCATCGCCGTGCAGCGGGTTGTCCATCGATGGATTCATCATCGCCAGACGCCTGGCCATGTCACCCACCAACGCAATCATCGACTTTTCGCCAAGGGAGAGCTGAGTGACATTGAATGTCGCGCCATGCTTGTCGATAGCCATATGCAAGTGCGGTTTGCGTTGCACGCGCAGGTTAGTGAAGTCCGGCATGAATGCAGTCAGGGCCGAACGAACGGCAGTCAATTGGCGATCGCGAGTGGAGGCTTTCACATTGGCCAGCGTTTTCCAGGCGTCGCTGTCCGTACCGAATTTTTCCGCGATTTCGGCCAGTGCGGTATCGGAAATCCCGTCTTCGTTTTCGCTGTCTTCGCGTTCGCGGAACCATTCGAAAAAACTGCCAAAATCGGCACCCCCGTGAAAACTGGTGTCGTAGCCGTCGAGTTGATCGAAGGCTTGTTTGCCGCTGATTTTCAGCGGGACTTCTAAAACGCAACGTTCGGCCGGGTAATAAGCGATCAGCGGGAGTGAGGCACTATCGTCGGCGGTGAGTTGAGTGCGGTAGTGGTCTGCAAGCAGTCTGACTTCGTTTAAATATCCACGGCCCGAAACAGCACCTTCTTGGCGACTTCGGGCAGCGCCCCATACGAACAATTCGTTTTCGGAACCCGCACCACTCTCAGCTGCGCGCGGATGTGAAACGTCGGTGATGCCAATCGAGAGGACGGCTCCTGAGGCGCCGTTGCGAATATCTTCATCGACAAGGTATTTGCCATTGCCTTTATTGGAGCGAATTTTTGCGATCAGCCAGCTCAGACAAATATTCAGGGATTTGAGAATGGTGGTTTTTCCGCTGCCGTTGTTTCCCACCAGCACCGTGATGTTCGAACGATGTGTCGGGGTAGGGGCAAACTGAATATCCATGTCGCCAAAGTGTCCGACATCCGCAAGCTTCAAACTTTTGATTTCCATCATTGCGCCCTTCGAATGGCTGTTTTTTGCCCGACGCCATCCTCGTCCAAAGATTGACTCGATGCAGTGTAGATACAACAAATTCATTCGCTAATCCAAAGTCGTTGCAACATGTGCCGGCGGAAATGTCTGACACAAACCCCCTTCAAGTCCCGTGGATTTTTCCTGCAAGTCGCGGCGGCGGTGATGAACTGGTGGGGTTGGGGGAGGAGGGATAGTCTTCTTGGGCCGCTGCAAAACACAGTGGTCGGGTGTGGAAGTCCGGTGATTCCCGAGAGCGCATTGCGCCTGTAAACACATGTTGGTGGTTTTTATGCCAACATTGTTTGCTTATGGCAGCGATGCGCAGGAGCACTCTCGAGTGCACCGGGTTCCTCGGGTTTCCCCGGACTTCCACACCTGCGCAAAGCTGCCACCCTCTCGTGGAAGTGAGTTCGGCAGTTTTTTCTCTAAATGTCCCGAGGATTTACTAATGAAAAAACACACTCCAAGTCCCCCCGAATCCCCCATGGATTCTGGGTCCTTCGACGCCAACAACCCTCGCTTACGCAACCCCCATCACCCCGATCCCATCAGCCACCTCTTCACCATCCTCCCCGATATCGATACGCCCACGCTGCTCTGCCACGCTTGTGAAACTCTCGCTTCACTCAATGTCCTGACCACCGACCTGGCCGCTGAACTGCAAGGTTCAGCGCGCAGTCTCGCCCTGTCGATTCAGCAGTTGGCGGTGCTCGGCGAGTTGCTGGTCAACCGTGCGCTGGACAATCTCGATCCACCGGCGGCGACGCAACATTGAACAGGGAGGTTCAAACATGACGCGATACATTCCGCTGACCGGGATCGACTGCAAGATTCCCGCTCTGCTGATCGACAGCGAAGCACCGGTGGATGTGCTGCACGGCACAGCGGCTTACCGTTTGCGTTGTGTCACGCAACTTATGGAGACACTGGCGCTGGGGGATGGCAAGGGCCAAGACGCTTTGCTGCTGCAGGATTTCGCCAGGGTGATGGCGATTCCGTTGCGTGACAGTTGCGACTTGATGGATGTCATCGGCTGGAAGTTGCAGGCACAGCTTTAACGGATGAAACGAAAAGATCGCAGCCTGCGGCAGCTCCTACATCGACCGAGTGAAAACCCGATCTTGTAGGAGCTGCCGCAGGCTGCGATCTTTTGATTTTCAGTCAGCGACAGCGCTGAGGATTTTGTGGGCGATCTTCACCCGCTCAGGAATCGGGAAGTTCTTGTTGGCCATGATTACGATGCCCACGTCCTCGCTCGGCACAAACGCCACGTAAGTCCCGAAACCACCGGTAGAGCCAGTCTTGTTGATCAGCACGTCATGCGGCTGCGGTTGCGGCGGGTTCAGCCACTGCACCTTGTGCGGCTGCATGGCCATTTCCGTCGAGTTGCCCGCCAGCAAGCGATCAAGGCTGATCGGGTAGCGGTACATTTCCCAACCCAAACCCTGAGTCATATCGCCGACCGTGTAGTAACCGGTGTGGGTGTTGGCAATGGTTTTTTGCAGTACCGCTTCCAGCGTTTCAGGTTTCAGGTTGGCCTGCACGTAACGCAGCATGTCCACTGCGCTGGTTTTCACCCCGTAGGCCTGCGAATCCAGCGCACCGGGCGTGACGCGCACCGGTTTGCCGTTTTTGTCATAGCCCTGGGCATACAGGTCCATTTGCGCGGCAGGCACGCTGAGGTAGGTGTGCTGCAAACCGAGTTTCGGCAGCAGGGTTTGCGTCATTGCTTGGTCAAACGGCTGGCCGAGGCTTTTCGCGGCCAGATAACCGAACAACCCAAGGCTTGGATTTGAATACTGGCGATGGCTGCCGGCGGGATATACCGGTTTCCACTGTTGGAAATAGCCGAGCATCTTGTCAGGCGAATCCGCGTTGTCCGGAAATTGCAGTGGCAAGCCGCCGGCGCTGTAGGTGCCCAGTTGCAGCACGCTGATGTTGTCGAAGGTGCTGCCTTTCAGATCAGGCCAGAGCTGGCTGGCCTTGGTCGACAGGTCGAGTTTACCGGTCGCCAGGGCGTAACCGGCGAGGGTGGCGGTGAAGGTTTTGCTCACCGAGCCGATTTCGAACAAGGTGTTTTCGCTGACTTTTTGCCCGGTGTCTTTACTGGCGACGCCGTAGTTAAAGTAATGCGCCTTGCCGTTGATGGTCAGTGCTACGGTCAGGCCGGGAACGTTCTGTTGCTGCATCACCGGCGTCACCGCTGCGTTGACCAGCGCTGACAGTTGCGCATCGTCGGGTACTGCGGCGAAGCAGGCACTAGCGCCGAAGAGCAGTCCGTAAGCGGCGCAGGAAATGACTTTGCTCGATTGAATGGATGACATGAATGAACCACTCTCCATGAGTGTTGATGACGGTATCCCGCTACACTGCGGGCGATTTCTGTGTTTGGCGACTGATCAGCGCCGCCAATTTAGTCAGCGCGGCGCCAATCGACAAACGACGAAAACTCGCACGAGCCATTAGAAAAACTTGGGACTGGGTATGATTCGACCGCAATTGCCGCTCAACGCGCTGCGTGCCTTTGAAGCGTCCGCGCGTCATTTGAGTTTCACTCGCGCCGCCGTGGAACTGTGCGTCACGCAAGCGGCGGTCAGCCATCAGGTGAAAAGCCTCGAGGCGCAACTCAACGTCACCCTGTTCAAACGCCTGCCCCGTGGGCTGATGCTGACCAGTGAGGGTGAAACCTTGCTGCCGGTGCTGAGCACCTCCTTCGATCACATCGCGCAGATTCTGGAACGCCTCGCTGGCGGACAGTACCGCGAAATGTTGACCGTTGGCGCGGTGGGTACGTTCGCCGTGGGTTGGCTGTTGCCGAGGCTGGCGGACTTCCGGATGAAACATCCGCTCATAGATTTGCGGCTGTCGACCAACAACAATCGCGTGGATGTCGCCGCTGAGGGTTTGGATTACGCCATTCGCTTCGGTGCCGGGGCGTGGCATGGCATTGAGGCGACACGTTTGCTCGATGCGCCGCTGTCGGTGTTGTGCGTGCCGGAGATCGCTCGGCAATTGCAATCGCCGGGGGATTTGCTGCAACAAACGCTGCTGCGTTCCTATCGCACCGATGAATGGCCGGAGTGGTTTCAGGCGGCCGGGTTGGCGACCCAGGCTGCGCCACCGCAAAGCATTGTGTTCGACTCGTCGCTGGCGATGATGGAGGCTGCGTTGCAGGGCAGTGGTGTGGCGTTGGCGCCACCAATGATGTTCGCCCGGCAACTGGCGGCGGAGGCGATTTGTCAGCCGTTTGCGATTGAGATTACGACGGGGAGTTACTGGTTGACGCGGTTGCAGTCGCGTCCCGAAACGGCGGCGATGATGGCGTTCAAAACCTGGCTGCTGCAACTCTCTGGTTAACGCAAAACCCTTGTAGGAGTGAGCCTGCTCGCGATAGCGGTGTGTCAGTCAAAATTGGTATCAACTGACACACCGCTATCGCGAGCAGGCTCACTCCTACAGGGACCGTGGTGGATTGGAGATCAGCGCACCAGACACGGCCGCTTGTTATCGAACTTCCAGCCCGGAATCAAAAACTGCATCGCCACGCTGTCATCCCGCGCGCCGAGGCCCATGCCTTTATATAGCTCATGAGCCTTGGCCACCTGGTCCATGTCCAGCTCGACACCCAGCCCCGGTTTTTTCGGCACCTGCACCAGACCATCGACGATTTGCAGCGGCGCCTTGGTCAACCGCTGGCCGTCCTGCCAGATCCAGTGGGTGTCGATCGCGGTGATCTCGCCCGGTGCGGCGGCAGCGACATGGGTGAACATCGCCAGCGAGATATCGAAGTGGTTGTTGGAATGCGAACCCCAGGTCAGACCCCACTCATGGCACATTTGCGCCACACGCACCGATCCCTGCATGGTCCAGAAATGCGGGTCGGCCAGCGGGATGTCCACTGATTGCAACTGGATCGCATGACCCATTTCACGCCAGTCAGTGGCGATCATATTGGTGGCGGTTTTCAACCCCGTGGCACGACGGAACTCAGCCATCACTTCACGACCGGAATAACCGTTTTCCGCGCCGCACGGGTCTTCGGCGTAGGCGAGCACCTGATGCTGGTCGCGGCACAAACGAATGGCCTCTTTCAGTGACCACGCGCCGTTCGGATCGAGAGTAATCCGCGCATCAGGAAAACGTTCGGCCAGCGCCGTCACCGCTTCGATTTCGGCATCGCCACTGAGCACGCCGCCCTTGAGTTTGAAGTCCTTGAAACCGTATTTCGCGTGGGCCGCTTCGGCGAGGCGCACCACGGCTTCGGCAGTCATGGCCTTCTCGTGACGCACGCGGAACCAGTCGTTGTCGGCGTCCGGTTCGCTGCGGTAGGCGAGGTCGGTTTCGCGCTGATCACCGACGTAAAACAGATAACCGAGCATCTTCACTTCATCGCGTTGCTGACCTTCGCCGAGCAGCGCCGCCACCGGTACATCGAGATGCTGACCGAGCAGATCGAGCAGTGCGGCTTCAAGACCTGTGACCGCGTGAATGGTGATGCGCAGATCGAATGTCTGCAGGCCACGGCCACCGGCATCGCGGTCGGCAAAAGTCTGGCGCACTTGATTGAGGATCTTCTGATACGTGCCAATCGGGCTGCCGACCACCAGGCTGCGCGCGTCTTCCAGGGTCTGGCGAATACGCTCGCCACCGGGTACTTCACCGACGCCGGTGTGGCCGGCGTTGTCCTTGAGGATGACGATATTGCGGGTGAAAAACGGCCCGTGGGCGCCGCTCAGATTGAGCAGCATGCCGTCGTGACCGGCCACTGGGATGACTTGCATGTCGGTGATGATCGGAGCTTTGGCGGTGTCGTGTGCGGTCATGTTCTTATCCTTTTAATACGCAATCTTTAACAATGGACGTCAGGCGTGTTTCGGCGCGGTCTCGACCACGGCGATGTCGGCAGCAGGTTTCGGTGTGGTGCGCGCGAAGAAGACGATGATCGCGGCGATGATCGAGGTCGCGGCCAGCCCATAGAGGCCGCCCTGAATCGAGCCGGTGTGTTCTTCGAGCAGGCCGAACGTAGTTGGCGCGACGAAGCCGCCAAGGTTGCCCACCGAGTTGATCAGCGCGATCACCGCCGCAGCGATGCGCGCATCCAGATACGCCTGCGGAATCGGCCAGAACAGCGATGAGGCGGATTTGAACCCCAGCGCAGCAAAGCAGATCGCAACGAAAGCAAAGATCGGCCCGCCGGTGGTCGACATGAACATCCCCGCAGCGGCGATCAACAGGGCGGTGGCGACCCACGCCTGTTGGTGTTTCCACTTGGCCGAGAACGAGGCGAAGGCGTACATGCCGATGATCGACAGCAACCATGGAATCGAGTTGAACAGACCGACCTGGAAGTCGCTCATCTCGCCCATTTTCTTGATGATGCTCGGCAGCCAGAAGGTTGCCGCGTAGATGGTCAACTGAATGAAGAAGTAGATCAGGCAGAACAGGATGATCTGGCGGTCCTTGAGCAGTTTGCTCATCGATGGCCGGATCGGCGTCGCGGCTTCGCGGGCCTTCTGTTCAGCATCGATGGCGTTGACCAATGCATCCTGTTCGGCGCGGGTCAGCCATTTCGCGTCGTGGGGTTTGGCGTCGAGCCAGAACCAGACGAACACGCACAGGCACACGGAAAACATCCCTTCAATGAAGTACATCCATTGCCAGCCGTGCATGCCCAACCCGTTGATTTGCAGGAGCAGACCGGACAACGGGCCGGAGATCAACGAGGCCACGGCGGAGCCGCTGAGGAAGATCGCAATCGCCTTGCCGCGTTCGGCGCCGGGTAACCAGCGGGTGAAGTAGTAGATCACCCCGGGAAAGAACCCGGCCTCGGCCACGCCGAGCAAAAAGCGCAACACGTAGAAGTGGGTTTCGTTCTGGATGAAGGCCATGCCGGCGGCGACCAGGCCCCAGGTGAACATGATGCGGGTCAGCCAGATGCGTGCACCGACTTTCTGCAGCAGCATGTTGGAGGGGACTTCGAACAGCGCGTAACCGATGAAGAACAGGCCGGCGCCGAAGCCATAAGCGGCGGCACCAATACCGAGGTCATGTTCCATGTGAGTGCGGACGAAACCGATGTTCACTCGGTCAATGTAATTGACGATGAACATGATCACGAAAAGCGGCAGGACGTGGCGTTTCACTTTCGAGATGGCGGACGCGAGTGTCGAATCGACGCCCTCGTTCATCCCGGAGACGGAGGTTTTCACTTGGTTTTCTCCCACTGATTATTTTTATGCGGGGTAGGGCAGGTGCTGCGTTGTTGCTAGACATCATACAACTGAGAAATTTTGTCCTACAAGTAGGGTTGGCCGATTATTTTTCTCTGGGATGCCGGTTTTTTATGCTTTTTTGCGTTAATGACCAATGTTTGCTGGGTTTTTTAAGGCGTAGAACATCGCGTCACCCCCAGGGAGACACGGTTCTGTTTGTCAGGAGTGTTTGAAGGTATTTCCGTTTATTTGAGTGTTGTCATACAAGTTGAGCCGCTAGACTCAATTTCGTCATCCCCGCAGGATGCTACGATCCACAAGCCCCGATCACCGGAACCGATCATGCAAGAAGACCTCGACGCTCCCGCCCGTAAACGTGCGCACAACCTCGCCCATGACCTGGTGGAGAAGCTCACGCAAAGCATCCTGCTCGGCCAACTGTCGCCCGGCGACAAGCTGCCGTCAGAGAATTCCATCGTTCAGGAACACGGTGTCAGCCGCACGGTGGTGCGCGAGGCGATTTCCAAGTTGCAGGCCTCCGGGCTGGTGGAGACGCGCCACGGCATCGGCACCTTTGTCATCGAGCGTGTTGCGGAGCAGGGCTTACGCCTGAATGTCGACACGGCGCTCGGTGTGCGCAGCATTCTCGAACTGCGTCTGGGCCTGGAAACCCAAGCGGCGGCGCTGGCGGCGCAGCGGCGCACGGAGGCGCAAGTGCTGCAGATGCGCCAGGCGCTGGATGACTATCAGCGTCTGCTGGACAACAACGACAGTTGCGTCGAAGCGGATCGGCGCTTTCATCTGCTGATTGCCGAGGCCACCGGCAATGTTTGCTTCAGCGAGATCATGCAGCACCTGGGCAGCGCGATGATTCCGCGTCACCGGCTCAACGCCGCCGAGCGCGGTGCAGCGGATCTGAGCAAACTTGGGCAACTGGCTCATCTGGAGCACGAGGCGATTCTGAATGCGATCAAGCGTCAGGATGCGGACGCCGCGCGCGCGGCCATGTGGCTGCATCTGACCAACAGCCGCGACCGGTTTTCCGCGCGGGGTTGATGGCCGTTGGTCTGTTCGATAGCACGCCGTGCAAAGGGCTGATTCCAAGTTGAACGGCCCGGATATTCCGGACCTCCTGAGTGAGGTGCGTCATGGCTAACGATTTGCTGTTTCAGGGTGGCGTGCTGCCCACCGATTCGACCCGGCCGCTGCCCGGTACCGATGAACCGACACTGGCTGATCACGACTCACCGATGGGAATGCCCCCGGGGCGCGATCCGTTGAGTGACGCCGACCGGCCGGATAATTGGAAAGATCCGGGGGCGGACGATGAGGGTGTGCCGCCGGCGGATGAGCCGACGCCGTTGTCGGATGATCGGCGCTGAGACTTGGTTTTTATGTTGAGTTTGCTGGCCTCATCGCGAGCGATTATGGATTCAGCCAAGCTGAACGATCGAGGCGATGATGGATTCAGCCAAGTCCAATGTTCTTGATGAAGTGTCGGTGATGGATTCACCGACGTAATTTCAGGTCGGTGAACTTCTCCAATATCCCCCAATCGGTCCCCTCTCCCTCTGGGAGAGGGCTAGGGTGAGGGCCTTCTCAGGCATCACGCAGATCCCGCATCAACAACCCAAACCGCAAATCCACCGCATCCGGAATCGGCAGATACACCGTGTGCCCATCCCCCGGTGCCACCTCGATCGCCTCTTCTTTAGCGTTCTGCAACTCATGCAGATCAAAATGGAAATTGCCCTTCGGCGTCATCAACTCCAGATGATCACCCAAGGCAAAGCGGTTCTTCACCTTGACCTCTGCCAACCGCCCACGCCGCTCGCCGGTCAACTCGCCAACGAACTGCTGACGCTCCGACACCGAACTGCCGTGCTGATAATTCTGGTACTCGTCATGCACATGCCGACGCAGAAATCCTTCGGTGTAGCCACGCTGTGCGAGTGATTCCAGATCCGTCATCAGGCTGCGATCAAATTCACGCCCGGCCACCGCATCATCAATCGCGCGGCGATACACCTGGGTGGTGCGCGCGCAATAGAAGTGCGATTTGGTCCGGCCTTCGATTTTCAGGGAATGCACGCCCATGCGCGTCAAGCGTTCGACGTGCTGCACCGCGCGCAGGTCCTTGGCGTTCATGATGTAAGTGCCGTGTTCGTCCTCGAATGCTGGCATCAATTCATCGGGGCGATTGGCTTCCTGCAGCAGGAGCACCTGATCGGTGGGCGTGCCCAGCCCCAGCGTTGGCTCTGGCTGGAAGGTCTGGACGATCTCGCCGAGCTGGTTTTCGGTGGCCTCTTGCGCTGAGTATTTCCAGCGACAAGCATTGGTGCAGGTGCCCTGATTGGCATCGCGCTTATTCATGTAACCCGACAACAGACAGCGCCCGGAATAGGCCATGCACAGCGCGCCGTGGACGAACACTTCCAGTTCCATGCCCGGCACCTGCTCACGGATTTCGCCGATTTCCTCCAGCGACAATTCTCGCGACAGGATGATCCGGCTCAAACCCATCTGCTGCCAGAACTCGACGCTCGCCCAGTTCACCGTATTGGCCTGCACCGACAGGTGAATCGGCATCTGCGGGAAGTGTCGTCGCACGAGCATGATCAGTCCCGGGTCGGACATGATCAGAGCGTCGGGGGCCATGTCGATGACCGGTGTCAGATCCTTGAGGAAGGTCTTCAACTTGGCGTTGTGCGGCGCGATGTTGACCACCACGTAAAAGCGTTTGCCTTGCGCCTGCGCTTCACGAATCCCCAGCGCCAGATTGGCGTGATCGAACTCGTTGTTGCGCACCCGCAGACTGTAACGCGGCTGGCCGGCGTAGACCGCATCGGCGCCGTAAGCGAAGGCGTAACGCATGTTTTTCAGGGTGCCAGCGGGGGCGAGCAGTTCGGGGGCGGCGAGGGTAGGGATCATGGCGGTGTCGGTCGCAAAAGCGCGGCAGGGTAAGGCGGATTCGGGCGCGGCTTATTGATCTGGATCTACGCTTTGCACTGAGCGCGTTTTGTTGTGGGTGAACGAGCTCGATAAGCGGCTAACGCTGATCCGCAACTATGCTCCATGAATAAAGATGGCACTCGTGCAGGCCGCGGTTGACTAAGCATCGGGGCGTGCATGACGCCTGACTGACATGGATCGGACATGAACGAAAAAAGCCTTCAATTCAAATCCCTCACCGTGCTGCTGTTGCTGGTCACGGTGGCGTTTATCTGGATCCTCTTGCCGTTCTACGGCGCGGTGTTCTGGGCGGTGATTCTCGGCATTGTGTTTGCGCCGATGCAACGCCGGCTGCAGGCGAAATTCGGCTGGCAGCGCAACCTGACGTCCCTGTGTACCTTGTCGGTCTGCCTGGTGATCGCGATTCTGCCGGTGATCATCCTCAGTGTGCTGCTGGTGCAGGAAGGCGCGGCGGTCTACAAGAACATCGAAAGCGGCGAACTGGACATCGCTGCGTATCTGGCGCAATTCAAGCACAGCCTGCCGCCATACTTTCAGCATTTGCTCGACCGTTTCGGCATGGGCGAGCTCAATGGCCTGCGCGAGAAAATCGTCAAATCGGCGATGCAGGGTAGCCAGGTGCTGGCCAGTCAGGCGTTCAGTTTTGGCCAGGGCACATTCGAATTCGTGGTGAGTTTTTTCATCATGCTGTATCTGCTGTTTTTCTTTCTGCGTGACGGCGCCGAACTGGCGCGCAAGGTGCGCACCGCCGTGCCACTGGAGGAAGGCCACAAGCGGCGCTTGCAGTTGAAATTCAACCGCGTGGTACGCGCGACGGTGAAGGGCAATCTGGTGGTCGCGGTGACGCAGGGCGCATTGGGCGGGGCGATTTTCTGGTTTCTCGACATCCCCAGCGCGCTGCTGTGGGCAGTGTTAATGGGGTTTTTGTCGTTGCTGCCAGCGGTCGGCGCGGGGATTGTCTGGGCGCCGGTGGCGGTGTATTTCCTGCTCAGCGGGATGATCTGGCAGGGCGTGGTGTTGGGCTTGTTCGGGGTCTTCGTGATCGGTTTGGTGGACAACGTGCTGCGGCCGATTCTGGTGGGCAAGGACACCAAAATGCCCGACTACATGATTCTGATCTCGACCCTTGGCGGCCTGGCAGTCTTCGGTCTCAACGGCTTTGTGATCGGGCCGCTGATCGCGGCATTGTTCATGTCGAGCTGGGCGCTGTTCGCCGAGACCAAGCCCAAAGTGCAACTGCCTTAAGCGTGAAACGGCGCGCTGACAAGCTTCTGCGACAGTGCCTGCGCAGCGGGCAAGGAAGTCAGCGGGCCGCTGATCGCTTCGCCGTCACGCATCAGATACCAGCAGGCGAGCAGGCCCGTGGCCCTGAGCGAAGCGGGGACGGCGCTGCCGATAACGGACATGATTTGAACCTGAGCCATGACGAGTACCTCCATCTATCAATGGAGCTACCTTAAAGATTCGCCGGTTCTACGGACAATCAACGCTTTCGATAGTGGTCATTGACGCCGTTGAGGCTTCAGTCGACCACTTGATCAAGCATGTGCATGACTTCACGCTCGTTGAGCAAACCTTTGTGCACGAGGTTTTCCGCCAGCAGCGAAAGGAACTTGGCGCAACGATGGCCTTCCAGGTGCTTGAGCTCGGTCAGCGCGCTGTACACCTTGCTGGAGGTGCACAGGCCGACGATGCGGTGCGGGTTTTGTGTTGGCATACAGTCGTCCTTGTTGTTATCAACCTGTTGTTTACGGACGGATTCAGATTGCGGCTCCGTCATGACAAATAAGTGACCGTTTTATGGAAAAGTACACAACGGTCAAACAATCATGCCGACTTTAGCCGGTGAAACTGTCCTCACAGCGACCTTGGCGAGATTTTTTCAGACGCTGGCCGACCAACGGTCATAAAAAAGCCCCGCTGTAAAAGCAGGGCTTTGTTTTTTGGTTACCAGCGTGGACCGCCATAGTAGCCATGTGGCCGACCGTAATAACCGCGAGGCGGGCCGTAATAGACGGGGGCCTGTTGAATGTACACCGGCTGCTGCACATACACCGGTGCTGGCTGGTAGTAGACCGGTGGTGGCGGCTGCTGCACGTAGACCGGTTGCGGCTGCACATAAACTGGCTGTTGCTGCACATATACCGGCCGATCCTGGTTGATCAGCGCCGAGCCGATGATGGCCGAGCCGACGATCGCGCCAAACACCGCAGGGCCTTGCCAGCCGTGGCCACCACCGGCTTCTGCCTGACCTGTGACAGCAAGTGCGCCAATCAACAAGGCCAGAATGGGGAGTTTACGAATCATGATAAATCCTCGGTTCTTCGACCCGGCGGCAGGGCCTGCACCAGGCCCACAGTTGTCGCGGGGATACTTCTAAGACAGCGAAATTCTTAAAATCAGCACAGCCGCTGGGTAAATTTTGTGTAAGGTCTGTACCGGCTTCTTTACCGTGACGCTTGATGGTCCCGGAACACGTTTAATACAGGCCTCTATGATCATTCAGAAGCCGATGGGCTGGCTAATCCCGTTTATCCGAAAGTGCGTTTGAAGGAGAAGTTTCATGCAGATGAACCCGAACAAAGACACCCAACTGTGCATGTCCCTGTCCGGGCGCCCGGGGAACTTCGGTCTGCGTTTTCATAACCATTTGTATGAGCAGTTGGGCCTGAACTTCTACTACAAGGCGTTCAGCAGCCAGGACCTGACCGGCGCAGTCGGCGGCATTCGCGCCTTGGGTATCCGTGGTTGCGGCGTGTCGATGCCGTTCAAGGAAGCGTGCATTGCGCTGGTCGATGAACTGGATGCATCGGCAGCGGCGATCCAATCGATCAATACCATTGTCAACACCCACGGCCATCTCAAGGCTTTCAACACTGATTACATCGCTGTGGCGCAGTTACTGGAAACCCACGCGGTGCCCAAGGCATCGACCTTCGCCCTGCGCGGCAGCGGCGGCATGGCCAAAGCGGTGGCCAGTGCCCTGCGTGACGGTGGTTACAAAAACGGCTTGATCGTCGCCCGCAACGAACGTGCCGGGCGTGCGCTGGCGGATTCGCTGGGTTATCGCTGGCAGGCTGAACTGGGCGATGAACGCCCGCAGATGCTGATCAATGTGACGCCAGTGGGCATGGACGGCGGGCCGGAAGCGGGGCAGTTGGCGTTTGAACCGGAGGCGATCAAGGCTGCAGATACGGTGTTTGATGTGGTCGCGATCCCGTCGGAGACGCCGTTGATTGTGCGCGGTCGAGCAGAGGGCAAGCGGGTGATCACCGGACTTGAGGTGATTGCGATTCAGGCGCTGGAGCAGTTTGTGCTGTACACCGGCGTGCGGCCGACTGAAGAGCAGTTTGCGGCGGCGGTGGCGTTCGCCCGGAGCTGATTGAGTATTGTGGTGGCTGGGCGGGCCTCTTCGCGAGCAGGCTCGCTTCCACAGTTGAGTTTTTGTCATACACAAGTTGTGTGTTCGCTGTAGATCCCCTGTGGGAGCGAGCCTGCTCGCGAAGGAGGCGACGCGGTTTCACGCCGGCCATCAATGCCTATACTGCCTCCTCAGCAAGCCCAGACTTGCCCACCACAAAAACCGTGACCGAGGCTCCCATGCATCCGCCCATCCTCAACCTGAATCAGGTCGAACTCGAACCCCTGCCCGAAGCCCTGGCCCCGGAAGGCGAAACCGCCGGGCGCTATCAACAGCGTATGGCGCGGATTGGCCAGCAATTGGGGTCGCAAAAACTCGGTTATCGCCTGTATGCCTTGCCACCGGGCATGCGTGGCAGCCCGTTTCACAGCCATCGGGTCAACGAAGAGATGTTTTACGTGGTGGCCGGGGAGGGCGAGGTGCGTCTGGGCGCCGAGCGTTTCCCGATCCGCGAAGGTGATGTGATTGCCTGCCCGCCGGGTGGGCCGGAGAAGGCGCATCAGATCATCAATACCAGCTCGGGCGAATTGCGCTATCTGGCGGTGAGCACCCAGCAGCAGCCCGATATTTGCGAATACCCGGATTCGAACAAGTACGTGGTGATGGATAACTTCAAGGTCGATGCTGAGGGCAATGCCTCAGGTTTTGTCGCAGTGGCACGGCAGGCGGATGGCGTGGATTACTGGGATGGTGAATAACACGCAGATCCCTTGTAGGAGTGAGCCTGCTCGCGATAGCGGTGTGTCATCCAAAAATGATGTGACTGACACACCGCTATCGCGAGCAGGCTCACTCCTACATTGGTTTTGTGTGGTTATTCGAGGCGGGCCAGGCGTTCTTCCAGCGCGGCGATTCGCGCTTCTAGCTCTTCGATACGCTCAACCGAAACGCCACTGCTTGCACCGCGATCCTGCGGACTCTGCCGCGCTGCCATAATTGCCTCGCTATCCGCCGGATCACCCAGCGCATGGGTATAACGATCTTCGCGCTGCCCGGCCTGACGCGGAATCAACACGGCCAAACCCCGCGCAATCAAACGTTCGAGCTGATGCACCACCTGTTCGGCGTCTTCGAAATCATGCATGCGCCCGCTGCGGGTCAGCAGCTCATTGACGGTTTGCGGGCCGCGCAGAAACATCAGTCCGCTAAGAATCACCTGCGCTGGCACCAGTTCCAGCGCCTTGTCGACTTTGTGTTCCCAGCGGTCGGCGCGGCTGCCCATCACCAGTTTGGCGAAACCGCGACCTTCCAGCGCCCGCAAACTCTGGCCGACCTGACCCTGAGTCAGGTTCATCACCGGTTCGCGGCTGGTTTTCTGATTACACGCCGTGACCAGCGCATTAAGGGTCAGCGGGTAGGTTTCCGGGCTGGTCGCCTGTTTCTCGATCAGCGAGCCGAGAATACGGATTTCCGTTGCGTTGAGCCGTGGTTCGTCGAAGCTGGATTCTGTCTCTGTGGTCATCGCGCGTTCCCTCTGCAGTCGAAGGCGCCTAGCCTAATCCTTGCCAAACAAAAGGCAAGCCGTGTGGTCATCAAGCATGGCTATAATCGCCTCCTTGTTCCACCCAGCCACCACACGAGACTGCCATGACCATTTCCCTGTACGCCGCATCCGTCCCGGTTTTTCAACAAATGCTCAACGCCCTGAGCGATGTCCTGAAAAAGGCTGAAGCCCACGCCACCGAGAAAAACATCGATCCGAACGCTTTCCTGCAGGCCCGTCTGTACCCGGACATGTTCCCGCTGACCCGCCAGGTGCAGATCGCCGTGGACTTCGCTAAAGGCGTTTCCTCGCGTCTGGCTGAAGTCGAAGTGCCTAAGTACGACGATACCGAAACCACCTTCGCCGAGCTGCAAGCCCTGATCGCCAAGGTTCTGGCCTACATCGGCGAGATCAAGCCGGAGCAGATCGATGGCAAGGAAGGCATCGAAATCGTTACTCGTCCGGGTACGCCGAAAGAGAAGCGCTTCAGTGGTCAGGCTTACCTGCTGACTTATGGTCTGCCGCAGTTCTTCTTCCACGTCACTACCACTTATGCGCTGCTGCGTCATAACGGTGTGGAAGTGGGTAAACGCGATTACATGGGCGCGTTCTGAGTTTTTAAGAGCCCCTCATCGGAACGCCGCCCGCCTAGCCCTCTCCCGGAGGGAGACGGGACTGACCGAGTTGTTTGTTCGAGATACGCCGACCTGATCTATCGAGTCGAACTCAGGTTTGAACACCACTCGGTCTGCCCCCTTTCCCCCTCGCCCCCTTGGGGGAGAGGGCTGGGGTGAGGGGGAAAAGATCTCAGCCACAAAAAAGCCCGCCAAGGTTCACACCGTGGCGGGCTTTTCATTACAGCGTCTGTTACGCCGTACGTTGGGCTTTTGCTTCCTCACCCAGGCACGCCGCAGCGGTAAACAATACGTCAGTCGACGAGTTCAGCGCGGTCTCTGCCGAATCCTGCAACACGCCAATAATGAAACCGACCGCCACCACCTGCATGGCAATCTCGCTCGGAATCCCGAACAGGCTGCACGCCAACGGAATCAACAGCAACGAACCACCCGCCACGCCCGAAGCGCCACAGGCGCAAATGGCGGCGACAACGCTGAGCAGAATCGCCGTTGGAATATCCACGGCAATACCCAATGTGTGCACGGCCGCCAGGCTCAGCACCGTAATGGTGATCGCTGCACCGGCCATGTTGATGGTCGCGCCCAACGGAATCGACACTGAGTAAGTGTCTTCATGCAGACCCAGACGCTTGCTCAATTCCAGATTGACCGGAATGTTTGCCGCCGAGCTGCGGGTGAAGAATGCGGTGATGCCACTTTCACGCAGGCATTTGAGAGTCAGCGGATACGGGTTGCGACGCAGTTTCCAGAACACGATCAGCGGGTTCATCACCAGTGCCACGAACAGCATGCAGCCGAGCAGTACGGCCAGCAGGTGCGCGTAACCGATCAGCGCGCCGAAACCGGAGGTGGCCAGTGTCGATGCCACCAGACCGAAAATGCCCAGCGGGGCGAAGCGAATCACCACGCGCACGATCACCGTCACGCCATTGGACAGATCACCCAGCACTTCACGGGTGGTGTCGCCGGCATGGCGAATCGCGATGCCCATGCCGATCGCCCACGCCAGGATACCAATGAAGTTGGCGTTCATCAGTGCGCTGACCGGGTTGTCGACCACGCTCAACAGCAGGCTTTGCAGCACTTCGCCGATACCGCCCGGCGCCGTCACCGAAACGTTGTCGGTCGACAGCACAAGGTGCGACGGGAACGCCATGCTCGCAACCACGGCCACGACCGCCGCCGCAAAAGTGCCCAGCAGATAGAGGAACAGGATCGGGCGGATATGGGTTTCCTGGCCGTGCTTGTGGTTGGCAATCGAGGCCATCACCAGCACGAACACCAGAATCGGTGCGACGGCTTTCAACGCTGAAACAAACACTTTGCCGATGAACGCCGTGCCTTTCGCCGCTTCCGGGGCAAACAGCGCCAGGGCAATACCGGCGATCAGGCCGATGACGATCTGCGTGACCAGGCTGAGGTTCTTGAGGCGTTGCAGTAGAGAAGGGGATGAAGCGGTCATAGCGGCATCTCTGATTTTTTATAGGGTGCAAGGTTGCGTAAAGCGATGGCAAAACAGGGGCAGACCACCGCCACGAACCGAAAGTGTTGACGCGACATCAACGCCAATAAACCGGTCGTTGAGCAGGTTGTACGTTTTTCAGGGCGCGGACTTTATCACAGCGTAGGCCTTATCCTTCAGGCATGTGACGATCTGCCACCGGATCAGGCAACAAAGTCGGCAGGTTTGTGCAAGTCAGCCCGGACACACTCTGTTAAGATTGCGCATCCTTATTTTCAAATTTCGCCAGCGGGCCTTCGGGTCAACGCTGGTGTCGTCGTTTTGCTGGAGTTGCGCATGCTGTTGCCCATTCTTCTGTTGTCCGCCGCCGGGTTCACGGTGCTGACCACGGAATTCGTCATCGTCGGCCTGTTGCCGGCGATTGCCCGAGACCTCGAAGTCACCATCCCGCAGGCCGGGTTGCTGGTGACTTTATTCGCTTTTACCGTGGCGATGTTCGGGCCTTTCCTGACCGCGTATTTCGCCCGCTTTGAGCGGCGCAAGCTATTTATCAGCATCCTGATCATGTTTGGTCTGGCCAATACCGTGGCGGCGCTGGCGCCGAACATCTGGGTGATGGCGATTGCCCGGTTGATCCCGGCGCTCGGGCTGCCGGTGTTCTGGGCGTTGGCCAGTGAGACCGCAGTGGACATCGTCGGCCCGGATTTCGCCGGTCGCGCGATCGCCAAGATCGGTTTCGGCATTGTCTGCGCCACGGTGTTCGGCATCCCGGTTGGCACGCTGATTTCCGATGCGTTCGGCTGGCGCAGCGCCTTTGGCATTCTGGCGGTGATCGCTTTTGCCAAAGCCTTGTTGCTGTTTGTTTATCTGCCGAAAACCAGCCTGCACCAACATCAGGTCAGCTTCCGCTCGCAGTTCAAGATTCTGCGCAGCCCGTTGATGATCGGCCACATCTTCCTGTCGATCCTGGTGTTCAGCGGCATGTTTACCGCTTACACGTATCTGGCCGACATTCTTGAGCGCCTCGCCGGGTTCAACGGCACCGTGGTCGGTTGGTGCCTGATGGCTTTCGGTGCGGTCGGGCTGATCGGCAACTCCCTGGGCGGTCGTGCGGTGGATCGCCATCCGCTGGGCGCGTCGGTGTTGTTCTGTGCGTTCATGATTGCCGGCATGGTCTCGCTGGTACCGAACATTCATTCGCCGCTGGGGCTGGCGGTGGCGATGGGGATCTGGGGCGTGACTCAGGCTGCGTTGTTCCTGGTCAGCCATGTGCGCCTGATGAAAGCCGCGCCGGAAGCGCCAGCGTTTGCTGCTTCGTTGAATATCGCCGGGGCCAATCTGGGGATCGGCCTGGGTGCCATCGTCGGTGGCCGGGTGATCGACAGCGCGGGTCTGGGCTTCCTCGGGTTTGCCGCCGCCGGGTTCATTTTGCTGTCGGTGTTCCTCGCCATGGTGCTGATGACGCTCAAGCCGCGCGAAATGTGCGCCGAGGCCTCATAACGCGGTAAACAGCTCGCGTCGGGCACCTTCGGTAATCGCAACGATGCCGGGGTGCTTGACCTTGCGCTCTACCGAAATGGCATAGAACGACTCGGTCACTGCGTCGGTTTGGCCAATCAGCTCGACGCCGTACTGGCGCTTCACTTCATCGGCAATCACGCTCGGACCGATAAAAATCCCGCTGCCGGATTGGCCGAAAGCCTGCATCAACGCACTGTCATCAAACTCGCCGACGATTTGCGGCTGGATCTGCTGCTCGGCAAACCAGCGCTGCAAGCGGCTGCGCACCACGGTTTCCGGTCCGGGAATCAACAGTGGCGCACCGTGCAGGCTACGCGGGAAATCCTGACCGTATCTGGCTGCCAGTTCCGGGGTGGCGAAGAAACTGATTCCGCACTCACCGAGCTTCTGGCTGTAGCCCTTGATGTCGAGGTGCGAGGGCATCGGGCTGTCGGAGATCACCAGATCCAGGCGCTGGATCGCCAGATCGGCGAGCAAACGTTCGAGTTTGTCTTCGCGGCAGGTAATGCGCAGAGGCTCGTTCAGCTCCATGGTTGGCGCGATCAGGCGATAGACAATGGATTTAGGCACCACGTCAGCCACGCCGACGCGGAACAGGATCTGTTGCTCGTTGGGTTGCGCGCGCAGCATCAGTTCCAGTTCGCCGCCGAGCTGGAACATCTGCTCGGCGTAGGGCAGGGCTTGTCGCCCGGCTTCGGTCAATTCGAGTTGCCGGCCGACGCGTCTGAATAACTCGATGCCATACGTCTGTTCGAGCAGTGATATCTGCCCGCTGATGGTCTGTGGCGTGAGGTTCAGTTGCTCGCAGGCGCGCACGATGCTGCCGGTCTTGGCCACAACCCAGAAGTAATGCAGTTGGCGGTAGTTGAGCATGAGTGTCATCACTTCGTGAAAACCGAAGTATAGCCGCTAAAAAAACGAATTTTCCTGAAGTGTTTGTCTCCCTAGAATGCCCAGCCATCGACGGCCGGTCTGTGAGCCTGTCTGTTCATTCGAAGGAAACCTTATGAAATACACAATCCCGGCATTGATGTTTACGTCTTTACTGCTTATGGCCGGTTGCGATCAGGCCGAGAAAAGCGCCCAGCAACTGATGGGCAAAGCGGCCGAAAGCGCCAAGCAAGCGATTGACGACACCCATAAAGCCGCTGAGCAGGCACTCAGTGATGCCACCGGCGGGTTGATCGAGAAAAAAGAAACACCGGAAAAAGACGCGGAAAACTCCGAATCTTCCTCCAAGACCATCTAATTCGTCTTACACAGAGTCAGGACTGACCCATGGAATATCTGTTACAGCTCGCCGCCAGCCCCACCGCTTGGGTTGCTTTGGCCACATTGGTGGTGATGGAAATCGTGCTCGGCATCGATAACCTGATCTTTATCTCGATCCTGACCAACAAATTGCCCAAGCAGTACCAGCAGAAAGCACGCCGTATCGGTATCGGCATGGCGTTGATCCTGCGTCTGGCACTGTTGAGCACCATCGCCTTCATCGTGCAGTTGACCGCACCTGTGATCGAGATCCTGGGCCAGGCCTTCTCCTGGAAGGACATGATCCTGATTGCCGGTGGTCTGTTCCTGGTCTGGAAGGCTACGACCGAGATCCATCACAGCATGGACCCGGCGCCGGAAGATCCGAAGTCGGCGACCTCGACAGTCACTTTGGGTTTTGCCGCGGCTATCGGCCAGATCCTGATGCTCGACATGGTGTTCTCGATCGACAGCATCATTACTGCGGTCGGCATGACCGAACACTTGCCGATCATGATCATCGCGGTGGTGGTGTCGGTGCTGGTGATGCTGTTTGCTGCTGAACCGCTGGCCAAGTTCATCAACGACAACCCGACGGTGGTGATGCTGGCTCTGGGCTTCCTGATCATGATCGGTATGACCTTGATCGCCGAAGGCTTCGGCGCCCACGTACCGAAAGGTTACGTGTATGCAGCGATGGCGTTCTCGGCAGCGATTGAAGTTCTGAACATGATGTCGCGCAGGGCTAGGCAGAAGAAGCTGGCTGAGCAGGCGTAACCGCTGAAAGTGAAAAGCCGCCTGAACTCTTTGAGGTCAGGCGGCTTTTTTTCGATTCGAGATTTTCAGTGTGGAATAGAGCCAGCCCCTCACCCCAGCCCTCTCCCGAGGGAGAGGGAGCCGATTTGTGGAGTGTTTTAGTCTTTAGTTCGGCTCGATATTTCAGGTCGGTGTAACTCGAGAAAACAACTCGATCAGTCCCCTCTCCCTCGGGGAGAGGGCTAGGCGGGCGGCGTTCCGATGAGGGCCTTTTGCCTTTGCTGTTCAATTTCAATGTGCGGCCGCGTGACGCACTCGGTGCTTCTCGGCTTTCTCAACCGCAGCAGGCTGAACCGGATGGTGATGATGGCGCCGCGAAACCCGCAGCACCCCCCACAACATGGCAGCGGCCACGGCCAGCCAGCCGGCAATCAACATCACAATGGTCATGGTCAGGCTCATCAGTGCCTCCTCTTCGCCCTGCATCGGGCCCACACTTTTTCAATTCGCTCTGTTTCAGTGACAGTCTAGACAATGGGGTGTTTCAGACTATTGACCAAAGGTCGATTGCGACCAATCACTTTGCTCTATGCAATCGATGGGTCTGCCGCTTAAGGCTATACCGCAGCCGGGCGCGGCCCTATGATCGCAGGCGTTGCCGGAACACGATGACCGGCGTCTGAACAGAGAGTGATGATGGTGCAGGTATTTTCTCGAATTCGTGCGGCGCTACTGGTGGCAGGTTGTGCGGCCGTGTTGGCCGGATGTGCAGGTACTGTGGCGCCTGAGGTCAAGCGTCTGCCGGAGCGGGTCGAACTCAGTGGCACGTTCTATCGCGGCGAAGCCAATCAGAGTGGGCCGCAAGTGTTGGCCAGCCTGTTGTCGCAGCAGGGCATCGTGATCACTCCGGGGTTGCTCGAGAAACCTCTGCACTTGCCGGGTGCCGAAGACAAATTGCAGCAGAACCTGCAAAACCTCGCCCGCGAGTACGGCATGGTGGTTTACCCGCTGGACAGCAACCTGCCCGCACTGTTGACCCAAGTGGCGGCAGGCTATCCGGTGATGGTGCGCTTCAGCGAGGGGGCGGCATTCTGGGCCGAGCCGCGTTACGCAATCCTGTCCGGTTACGACCGCAACAAACAGAAGGTCTTGCTGCGTGCCGGCATGAACCGTCGCGAACTGATGAGTTTCAGCTCCTTTGAGTCGGCACTGGAAAAATCCGGTGGCTGGGCCGTGCTGATCCAGAAACCGTCGCAGATCCCGGCAGCCGTTGACCGTCAGCGCTGGCTCAAAGCAGCCGATGAACTGGCCCAGGCCGGTCAGGAAAACGAAGCGGCGCAGGCGCGCAAGGCGCTGGCAGCCCACTGAGTTCCCGTTCGTCATTTGCCGGGCACGACTGCGCCCGGCAAGCCTCCTACGAATAGAACCCGTTTTCTGCGGGTGAATCAGGAGGCGAACATGGCAGATTCCCCATCCCCGAAAGGGCCGCATTCGACCGAGCACTCGTCGGGTCATGATCTGGGTTTCGACCCGGACTCGCCGGACGTCGACGATCCGCAAGTCGATCCGGTTGGCCCGGCCAAGGCGCCGAAAGACGTGAAACCCGGTGAAGACCACAAGACACCGGCCAAACCTTATGACCCGTTAGCCAATCTGAAACCTTGATGCGAGGTGCGTATGAGTACTGACTCAAGCTTCGATGACCAAAAACCGGACAGCGTGCCCACGACGCCGGAGCCGGAGATTGATCCGGTGCTGGATCCGGACAGCCCGCTGCGCGATCCGATGGCCCGACCTAATGTCATGACGCCGGAACCTTCGCGGGATCCAAGTGCAGGCGATGGCATTCCTGATGACGACAAGATGCCGCTGCCCAATGACTGAAATGCAGTGTCTAGTCCTGAAATAGGTTTACACCTATTCACCCCAACGCCCGATGCACCGCATCGGGCGTTTTGTATTTTAAGGAAAGGTGCGGCCGCTCTTGGTTGTAGATCGTAATAGCCTCCCGCACCAT